>DASUMM010000340.1:0-6943 GCA_036277655.1 Burkholderiales bacterium
GTGAGGCGTTTTCGCCCGCGCCGCATCGTCGAAGTCGGCTCGGGACACTCAACGCGCTTCCTCGCGCGTGCCGCCGCCGACGGCGAGACGCAGACGCACGTCACGGCGATCGATCCTGCACCGCGCGCGACGCTTTGCGGCCTCGCCATCGAAACCTTGCGCATGCCCGTGCAGCAAGCCGGGACCGCGCCCTTCGCCGCGCTCGCGGCGGGCGATCTTCTCTTCATCGACTCGAGCCACAAGCTGGCGCCAGGAAGCGACGTGGAGATGCTGCTCGAGCAAGTGTTGCCCGCGCTGCCCTCCGGCGTGCACGTGCACTTCCACGACATTTTCCTTCCCGACGACTACCCGCCGGCGTGGGCCTGGCGCAACTACAACGAGCAAGCCGGCATTGGCGAGTTGCTCGAAAAGTCCCGCTACGCGATCGAATTCTCCAGTGCCTGGATCCGCTCGCGCCACCCGCAGTGGGTCGCGCAAGGTGTGCTCAGCCGCCTGCCGCTTCTTCCCACTGCCATCGAAAGCAGCCTGTGGCTGCGAAAGCTGCCGGCCTAGCGCTATCGGTAGGGGTCGGCTGCGTCGCGCAATCCGTCGCCCATGAAATTGAAGGCCAGCACGACGATGAACACCGGAATCACCGAAGCCATGATCCAGGGGTAAAGCGCGACCACGTTGATGTTCTGCGCCTCGTTCAGCAGCACGCCCCAGCTCGTCACCGGCGGACGCAGGCCCAGGCCGAGGAAGGAAAGCGCGGTCTCGCCGAGGATCATTCCGGGCACGGCGAGCGTCACCGATGCAATCAGATGGCTCGCAAAGTTGGGCAGCAGATGGCGGCCGATCACCCGCCCCGGGCCGGCACCCATCAGCACTGCCGCCGCAGCGAAATCCTCCTCGCGCAGCGCAAGCAGCTTCGAGCGGACCGCCCGCGCGAGGCCCGGCCAGTCAAGCAGCCCGAGGATGATCGTGATTCCGAAATAGACGAGCAACGGGCTCCAGTTCACCGGAAGTGCAGCCGATAGCGCCATCCAGAGCGGCAGCTCCGGGAAGCATCGCACCATCTCGATGAAGCGCTGGATGATGTTGTCGATCCAGCCGCCGTAGTAGCCGGAGATTCCGCCCAGGGTGACGCCGATGACGAAGCTGACGAAAATTCCGAGCAGCCCGATGGTGAGCGACACGCGCGCCCCATAGATGATGCGCGAGAGCAGATCGCGTCCGAGTCGATCGGTGCCAAGCAGGTGCAGCGCGCCGCCCTCGGCCGGGCAGAACAGGTGAAAGCGGCCCTCGATCAGGCCCCAGAACCTGTACTCGTCGCCGAGACAGAAAAAGCGGACGCGGTGGACTTGCGCCGGGTCCGGCGTGTAGACGCGACGCAGCGTCTCCATGTCGAGCTGCATCTTGTAGCCGTAGACGAACGGACCGACGAAGCGGCCCTCGTGCAGGAAGCGCAGCTCCTGCGGCGGAGCGTAGATCTGGCTCGGGTTGCGGGTGTGCAGGTGATACGGCGCAATCAGCTCGGTCACCAGCGTCGACGCATAGAACAGCAGCAGCACGGCCGCCGAGATGACGGCGATCTTGTGGCGACGGAACTTCCACCACATGATTTTCCACTGCGAAGCGCGGTAGAACCGCTCCTGCTCCGGCGTCAGCGCCTCGCTCGAGTACGGCTCGAACGGAACCTGCGAGACGAAATGCTCGATCGGCTCGACGACCTTGGCGTCGGCTTCCGGTTGCGTGCGGGTGGCGTCCGCTTTCACCGCGCGAGCCCCCCGGTCAGGCGGATTCTCGGATCGAGCGCCGCGAGCAGCAGATCGGAGACGAACATCCCGATCACCGTCAGCAGCGAGAGGAACATCAGGAAGGATCCGGCAAGGTACTGATCCTGGCTGCGCAGCGCTTCCAGCAGCATCGGGCCGGAGGTCTGCAGCGAGAGAACGACAGCCACGATGGCCGAACCCGAGATGACCGAAGGCAGAAGGTTGCCGATGTCAGCGATGAATGGGTTGAGCGCCATGCGCATCGGGTACTTGATCAGCAGCCGCAGCGGCGGCATCCCCTTCGCGCGCCCGGTGACCACGTACTGCTTCTGCAGCTCATCGAGCAGGTTCGCACGCAGCCGGCGGATCATCGCGGCCGTGCCCGAGGTGCCGATCACGATGACCGGGATCCACAGGTGCTGCAGCACTGAGCCGAATTTCGCGAAGCTCCACGGCTGCCCGAGGTACTCCGGACCCATGATGCCGCCGATCGAAAGCCCGAACTGCACGTTGGCGAAATACATCAGCACCAGCGCGAGCAGGAAGTTGGGCGTCGCGAGCCCGACGTAGCCGAGCAGCGTCAGCCCGTGGTCGCCCCAGCTGTACTGATGGGTCGCGGCATAGACGCCGATCGGAAACGCCACCGCCCAGGTGAAGAGGATCACCGTGAAATTCAGAATGAACGAGAGCAGCATCCGGTCGCCGACGACCTGGCCGACCGGAAGGTCGTATTCGAACGACCAGCCCCAGTCGCCCTGCAGCAGGCCCGAGAATCCGCGCTCGGTCGGCCAGATGCCGACCCAGGTGGCGTATTGATGCAGGAACGGCTTGTCCAGCCCGTACTGCTTGCGCAGGAACTCGACCTTTTCGAGCGCGGCGCTGTCGCCCTGGCTGCGCAGCTCGGCGATCTGGTTCGTCAGGAAGTCGCCGGGCGGCAGCTTGATGATGCTGAAGGTGATGAAGCTGATCACGAACAGGGTCGCGATCATGATGAGCACGCGGCGCACGGTGTAGGCAAGCATCGCCCGCTACTCCAGCCAGAACGTGTCGGGACGGTAGATGCCGAAGAAGGCGCCCGGGTCCCAGTTGTAGAGGCCCTTGACGGGCACGTTGCGCAGCTTGACACCCGCCACCACCGGCTGCGGCACGCCGCTCACCACGCCGATGGTGAACTGCTGCTCGACATGGATCGAGAGCATCCGCTCCCAGATCTTGCGGCGCGCCTCCGACGAGGCGGTCTGGCGCCACTCGCGATACAGCTTGGCCAGCTCGGCGACTTCCGGCAGGTCCGGCTTCAGCCCATGCGCGCCGCTGGTCTCGAAGTGCTGGCCGAACTTCGGCCATTGCAGCTGCTGCTGGCTGGTCGGTGCCAGCATCTCCGGGCTCATGTCGGGCGTCGGAATGCCGTTTTCGAAGCCGGTCCACACCGACATCACCGTCTCGCCGGAGAAAATGCGATTGCGAAACGCTTCGCGTTGCGACGGCTTGGTGAAGAGCTGGATGCCGACCTCGCGCCAGGTCTCGCGCACCAGTTCCAGAATATCGGTGTGCTCGGTGCTCTCTCCGGCGGTCTCGACGATGATCTCGAGCGGCCTGCCGTCGGGTAGCCGCCGCAGGCCCTCGAGGGTCTTCTTCAGGCCGATTTCATCGAGCAGCCGCTCGGCCTGCTTGCGGTCGTACTTCGCCCATCGCGTGCGGTAGTGCTCCTTGTAGAGCGGGCTCTCCGGAAGCACCGTGTTGTTGCCCTCGACCGCCAGCCCGAAATAGAGCACCTGGTTGATCAGCGGCCGATCGATGGCGAGCGAAAGCGCGCGGCGAAAGCGCACGTCGCGCAGCAGCGCGCGCCACACCGGATCATTCACGTTGAGGTTCGGATAGAGCGCGAACTGCGAACCCACCGCCGGGCGCCACAGCAGCGTGCGGTAGCCGTTGCGTTTTTCGTTCTGCTTGAGGAAGGTGTAGTTGTTGAACTGGATGTCGCGCGCCTGCAGGTCGGATTCGCCGGCGCCGGTCTTGGCCGGAATCAGCTTGGCGTCCGACACCGACAGGATGATGCGATCGAGGTACGGGAGCTGCCGGCCCTGCTCGTCGATCCTGTGGAAGTACGGGTTGCGCTCCGCCACGAAACGGTCCGCCGGCGGCTTGGTCGTGTTGATCCAGGGCTGCAGCGTCGGCAGGTCCGGATTGTCGTACTGGTACATGTTGTCCAGCCGGTTGTGGACTTGCGACCACTTGCGCTTTGCCGTGCCGCTCTTCTCCGCCTGCTGCACCTTGGCGGAGTATTTCTTGTGGTGCTTCTTCAGGTAGTGCGCCGGCCGAAAGATGAAGAGCGGCGAGGCACCGGCGAGGCGCGGAAGAAAGTCCGGATGCGGCTTCGCCCAGGTGTAGCGCACCGTCAGCGGATCGAGGATCTCGAATTTCGGCGGCTCGCCCTCCACCAGCAAGTCGCGCGGCGGGCCGGTCGGGCTCAGCTCGGCGTTGTTGGCGACGTCTTCCCAGTAGTAGCGGAAATCTTCCGCGGTGAACGGGTGCCCGTCCGACCAGCGGTGGCCCTGGCGCAGCTTGAGGGTGAACGAGCGGCCTTCCTCGACCTGCAGACTCTCGAGGATGTCGGGGACGATCTGCAGGCGCGTGTCGTAGCCGACCAGCCGCGAGTAGCCGTACACCACGAGCATCCGCACGTCCCGGCTGCGGCCGATCAGCATGTTGAGCGTGCCGCCGTGCTTTCCGGCCTGCTTGCCGTCGCCGTTCATCGAAACCATCAGCGGCGCCGCCGGCAGCCGCTCGGCCACCGCCGGAAGCTTGCCGGATTCCACGCGATCGCGAAGTATTGGCGGCTCGACGAGCGGCGTCGCTGCGAAAACGCAGGAACTCGTGAGCGCCAGCCCCAGCGCAATCGTCGCGGCGCGCATCATGCCGCGAGCTCGGACGCGTCGACGTGGTCGCTCGCGCGCACCATGTGGCCGCCGCCGACGTCGATCATGCCGGTGCGGGCGCCCGGCTCGATGCGAAAGGGCGCCGGCCACGCCGCCGGATTCGACGCCTTGCCTTCCATCAGCGCAGTCAGATCGAGCTTGCGCGCGAGGTTCGGCTCCGGCACTGCCGCCACCAGTGCGCGCGTATACGGATGCACCGGGTTGCGAAACAGTTCTTCGTAGCGCGCCAGCTCGACCAGCCGCCCGGCGCACATCACCGCGATGCGATCGGCGATGTAGTGCACCACCGCCAGGTTATGCGAAATGAAGATATAGGTCAGATGGAGCGCCTGCTGCAGGTCGAGCAGCAGGTTCAGCACCTGCGCCTGCACCGACACATCCAGCGCCGATACCGGCTCGTCGCAGAGCAGCAGCTCGGGGCCGAGTGCCAGCGCGCGCGCGATGCCGATCCGCTGGCGCTGTCCGCCGGAGAAGCTGTGGGGGTAGCGGCGCAGGAAACGCACGTCGAGGCCGACCAGCGCCATCAGCTCCTTCACGCGCGAGAAGTGCTCGTCGGCATCGCCCACCTTGTGGATGACGAGCGGCTCGCTGATCAGGTCGTACGCCGTCATGCGCGGATTGAGCGAGCTGAACGGGTCCTGGAAGACGAACTGCACCTTGCGCCGATACGCAAACAGCTCGTCGCCCGAGAGCGAGAGAACGTCGCGCGGCGTTCCATGGTCGTGAAACACGATTTCCCCGGAATCGGGCTTGAGCGAGCGCATGATCATCTTCGCCGTCGTGGTCTTGCCGCAGCCCGATTCGCCGACGAGGCCGAGACACTCGCCCGCGCGCACCTCGAAGCTGACGTCGTCGACCGCGAGAACGCCGCCGGCTTTGGGTTCGCCGAACATCGAGCGGCTGCGCGTCTCGAATCTGCGTGTGAGATTGCGCACTTCGAGCAGCGGCCCGCCAGCCTTGTGCGCATGGGGGCGGCCGCGGCCGGAGATCAGGTGATCGGTCGCCACGCGTACTTCCCGCAGCGGGGTAAGCCGCTCTTCCGGAGCCATGTTGAAGCGAGGCACGGCACGCATCAACGCCATCAGGTAAGGGTGGCGCGGCTCGTGAAAGATCGCCTCGATCGGACCCGCTTCCATCACCTTGCCCTGGTACATCACCACCACTTCCTCGGCAGTATTGGCGACGATCCCGAGGTCGTGGGTGATGATCAGCATCGCCATGCGCAGCTCCTGCTGCAGCTGCTTCACCAGCTGGAGAATCTGCGCCTGGATCGTCACGTCGAGCGCGGTGGTCGGCTCGTCCGCGATCACCAGCGCCGGCCGGCAGACGAGCGCCATGGCGATCATCGCGCGCTGGCGCAAACCGCCCGAGAGCTCGAACGGATAGGTGTGTTCCGCCTTCACCGGATCCGGGAAGCCGACCAGACGCAGCATCTCCAGCACCGCCGCCTTGCGCTCGGCCTTGCCCATCGAAGTCCGGTGCAGGGCGAGCGCTTCGGCGACCTGATTGCCCACGGTATGCAGCGGGGAAAGCGCGGTCATCGGCTCCTGGAAGATGATCGAGATGCGCCCGCCACGAATCTCGCGCATCTGCGCAGCCTCGGGAGGGATGCGCGCGATGTCGATGGCCTTCGCCTGGCCTTGCGGCTCGAAGTAGAGGATCTCGCCGCCCTCGATGCGAGCGACCTTCGGCAGGATGTTCAGGATGGACTGCGCCACCATCGACTTGCCAGAGCCGCTTTCGCCGACCAGCGCCACCGTGCCGCCGCGCGGCACCCGGAACGAGACGCCGTCGACTGCCTTCACCAGGCCGGCGTCGACCTCGAGATAGACCTTCAGATCCCGGACCTGCAGTACGTCAGCCATCTCGGTCGACGGCAACGCCTAGCGCACGCAGATTGAAAAGCGTCGCCGCATCGAGCGAACGGTCTCTTCGAAGCGCCTCCCCGGCGGCGGCGCGGACGATCTCGGCGAAGCAGTCGAGCCTCGAGTCGATGCGAATCGATGCGTGAGGGCTGCCGAGGTCAAGCTGCATCCATCCTCCGGTGCGATCGCTTTTCGTTGTGTAGTGGCGCAGTTTCATCGAGTCCAGCTCGTCCCATGAAACCGCCCGGCCGAACGGGCCCCGGGCGACCACGCCCCCTTCGCTCCACTCGATTCGGGTCAGATTGCGAACGACTGCCCGAGCGAAGTATACGAGGAAGAGTGCAAGCACTGCAGCCAATATCCAGGCGAACGCCTTCTCCGGCGAGAC
>DASUMM010000341.1:0-5442 GCA_036277655.1 Burkholderiales bacterium
GCATTACGGCATCACGCTCGCGTTCTCCGAGCAGCGCGCGGACCGCGTGCTGGATGAGTCGGTGCACGCGACGTACCTGTACTACGGCTACACGTGGCGCACCACCGACGATCTGCTTGCGCCGCGCCGGGGCACGATCGCGCAGGTCGAAGCCGGCGTTGCGCCGCCCGGCATCTCGACGCGCGGCTTTGGGCGCACGATCGGACGCCTGGCCTGGTATCGCCCGCTCGGCCCTGCACGCGACCTGCTCGTGCAGGTGCAGGGCGGCGCCGTCATCGCAAGCAGCTCGAGCGGGATTCCGCAGCAGTTCCTGTTCCGCACCGGCGGCAGCACCACTGTGCGCGGATACGACCTCGATTCGCTCGGCGTCGAGCGCGGCAATGCAGTACTCGGCGGGCGCGCGTTCGCCCTCGCCACCATCGAGGCGACGCAGTGGATCACCGAGCAGATTGGCATCGCGATGTTCCTCGATGCCGGCAATGCAGCGGATCGTTTCCGTGATCTGCGCCCTGCTTACGGCATCGGTGCCGGCGCACGCGTTCGTACACCGCTCGGCCCGTTCCGGCTGGATCTCGCATACGGCGAAGAGCGAAAGAGCTGGCGCCTGCATTTTTCGATCGGGCTCTCGTTCTGATGCCACGGCGGATCTTCCGCGCGATCGCAGCGCTCTTCGGCGTCGTTGCGGTACTGGCGTTCGTCGCCGTGCTGGCCGGCCTGTGGTTCGCCAACTCCGAATCGGCGCTGCACTGGGCGCTCGCACGCGCGGAGCAGGAATCCGGCGGGCGGCTCAAATTCGAAGCGTCGCGCGGCACGCTGCTCGGCCCGATCGAAGCCGATCGTGTGTCCTATGCCGATGCCGATCAGAGCATCCAGGTGAAGCAAGCGCGCCTGGAGTGGAACTGGCATTCGCTGCTGCGTGGCGCGCTCGACCTTGAATCGCTCAAGGCTTCCGAGGTCGAAGTGCGGCCGAAGGCCCCTTCGCGCGAGCCGCCTCGGCCGCCGGAGACGCTTTCGCTTCCGCTCGAGGTGCAGGTGCGGCGCTTCGAAATCGGCCGGCTGGTCATTGCGCAGCAGCCGGAGCCGCTCATCTTCGCCGATGTCGCTGGCACCTATCGCGGCGGCGCCTTGCGCCACCGCATCGAGATCGAGCCAGCGCGCACTCCGTGGGGGACGGCAAGCGGCGAAGTGACTCTCGGTGCCCGCTCGCCGTTCGAGCTTGCCGGCACGGTCCGGTTCAGCGGCGACCTTTCCGGCGCCGCGCTGGCCGCAGAAGGAAAGTTGCACGAGACGCTCGTTGCGCCGCGAGTGGTCTTTGGCGCGACGCTCGACGAAATCCAGGCCGAAGGCGATGCGCGCCTGCAGCCATTCCAGCGCGATTGGTTGCGCGATCTGCAGCTCGAAGCACGCGGCGTGGATCTCGCTTCGCTCGTCGCCGATGCTCCAACAAGCGATGCGCGGATCGTTTTGCGCGCGAGCGGCGGGGCGGAAGGGAAGATCGCCGGCCACGTGGAACTCGAGAACGCGAAACCCGGTGCGCTCTCGGAGGGCCGCATTCCGCTCACTTCGCTTTCCGGCAACTACTCGATCGAGGGGCGCAGGGTGCAGCTCGAGGGCTTGCGCGCGTCGTTCGGTGCGGCGGGCAGCGCTCAGGGTAGCGGCGAGATCGACGGCACGCGCACTCGGCTCCTGCTCAGCGTCGAGGCGCTCGATCTGCGCGGATTCCATGCGTCGGTACATCGCACCCGCTTGCGCGGCAAGCTGGAAGTCGAAGCGCTCGAAGCTGCGCAGGTCGTCGCACTCGATCTTGCCGATGCGAAGCTGCGCGTCCATGCAAGGCTGCGCCGCGAAGGCGACCGGGTCGCGGTCGAAACGATGCGTGCGCTCCTCCATGGGGGCGAGCTGAGCGGCACCGGATCGCTGGTGTTGTCGGAGAAGCGCACCTTCGCCGCCAAGCTGAAGGCGCGAGGCTTCGATCCGGCGCGCTTCGGCAACTTTCCGCGCGCGGTGCTGAACGGAACGGTCGATGTGCGCGGCACACTCGAACCGCGCTGGCGCGCGCAGGTCCAGGCGACGATCGCGAACAGTCGCTTCCGCGGCGCGCCGCTCGATGCGCGGGCGAAATTCGAAGCTGCGCCCGGCCTCGTTCGTTCGCTGCAGGCCGATGTGCGCGTGGGTGAAAACCGCGCCAGGGCGAGCGGCGGCTTCGGCGCTGCGGGCGAGACGCTCGAGGTCACATTCGATGCGCGCAATCTGGCGCAACTGGACGCACGAACCGCCGGCCGCGCCACCGGCAAAGCGCGCATCGAAGGAACGCTGCGCCGCGCTGGCGGCACGTTCCAGATCGATGGCGCAAATCTCGCATTCGAGGGCCACGGGCGCGTCGCCAAACTGCACGCCGTCGGCAAAATCCCGCTCGACCCGCGGCACCGTTTCGCGCTGGATGTGCGCGCCGCCGGGATCGACGCTCCCCAGGCCAAATTGCAGACCGCGGAGGCGCGCATTTCCGGCACGCTGGATGCGCACGAAATCGTCGCGCGCGCGAAGGGCAGGACGCTGGATGCGCAACTCTCGGCAGCCGGAGGCTATAGCGAAAAGGACGGTTGGCGCGGCCGCGTGACGCGCTTCGCAAACGCGGGCGACTACCGCATCGAGCTCGCCGGCGAGACCGCGCTGCAGGTCGCGCCAGGAAGGGTCCAGGTCGGCGCGGCGACGCTGCGCACTCTGGGCGGCGAAGTCGCGTTGCAGTCGTTCCTGTGGCACAAGGGACGGCTCGCGAGCGCCGGTCGCCTCCGCGCATTTCCGGTCGCACCGGTGGCTGCGCTTGCAGGCTGGCAGCTCGAGCGCGGATCGGACCTGACGGTGAACGGCGATTGGTCGATCGAGGCTCGCCCTCGCCTCTCTGGCCACGCGCGCATCGAGCGAGCCTCGGGCGACCTGATCCTCGCCGGCGAACGGCCGATCGTCGTCGGGTTAAGCGCGCTCTCGCTGGAGGCTCGCGGCTCCGAGGATGTGATCGCGCTGAAAGGCTCGCTGCGTTCCGGGCGGCTCGGTCAGGCCGAACTCCAGGCACGCGCGGCTCCAGCGGCCGGGGCGCAACCCGGCGTCATTTCCAAGCATGCCCGCCTGAGCGGCTCGCTTACTGCGCAGGCGCAGTCACTCGGCTTCCTGCAGCAATGGATCGGCAGCGCAGCCGCCGTGGACGGCAAGGCGAGCGCGAAACTGCAGCTCGCGGGCTCGCTCGGCGCGCCGGCAGTCACCGGGGCACTCACGCTCGAGGCGGTACGCATCGACATGCCGCAGCACGGCCTTGCGCTGCGCGAAGGCACCGCCCGCATCCTGCTCGATGAGCGCCGCATCCTGGTGGAATCGCTCTCGCTGCGCGGCGGCGAAGGAACGCTGCAGGCTTCCGGCGCGATCACGCGCGAAGAGCGCGACGCCACGTTCGAGTGGCGCGCAGAAAAGCTGCGGATCCTCAATCGTCCCGACCGGCAGCTGGTTGCGAGCGGCAACGGCAAGGGGAGCCTGACCGGCAAGCAGGTGGTGCTGCGCGGCCAGCTCACCGCGAACGAGGGCACGTTCCTCGTCGAGCAGACCGACACCGAGCGCCTGGGCGACGACGTAGTGGTCGAAGGACGCGCGCAGCCGAAGGTCGCCGCCGCATCGCGCCGCACGCCGCCGCTCGACCTCGACATGGTCTTCGATGCGGGCGAAAACCTGCGCGTGCGCGCAAGCGGTCTGGATACCGAGTTGCGCGGCCTGCTTCGCGTGCGCTCGCGCGCCGACGGCGACATCAGCGCGCACGGCACCGTCGACATGCACGGCGGCACCTACCGCGCGTTCGGCCAGCGGCTCGTGATCGAGCACGGGCGGCTCACGTTCGACGGCCCGGTGCGCAACCCCGGCCTCGATGTGCGCGCGCTGCGCAAGAACCAGCAGGTGGAAGCCGGCGTCGAGGTGCGCGGCACGCTGCAGACGCCGATCACGCGGCTGGTGTCCGAGCCGCCCGTGTCGGACCAGGAAAAGCTGTCTTGGTTGCTGCTCGGCCATGGAAGCGCCAACGCGCAAGGCGCGGAAGCCGCACTGATCCAGGCCGCGCTCGCTTCGCTCGCCCGATCGCGCGGCGGCGCGCCGATCGGCCAGGGCGTCGCGCGCAGGCTCGGCCTGGACGAAGTGGGCCTGCGCAGCGGCCTCGCCGGCGGCCAGGTGCTCGCGTTCGGCAAGCGCATCGCGGATCGCATCTATGTCGAATACGAGCAGGGGCTGACCGTCGCGGCGCAACTGGTGCGACTGAAGCTCGAGCTGACCCGCTCGCTCAACGCGCGCATCGAGGCCGGCCCGCAAGGCGCGCGGATCGGTTTCGGCTACGACTACTCGTACAACTGAGAAAAGGGTCAGGACCCTTTCCGCCTTTGATCCGGATTAAGCGCAACGCCACGCAGTTGCGGCACGCTCGCACCGATGTGGCGTGCGTTCTTGTCTTCCTTACTGCTGGTGATCGCACCTGCGGCGATCTCGCAGGCCGACCCACTCGAGGTCCTGTTCGTCGTCGGGGATGGCGGCGCTTCGATCACCGTGTTCGATGGCGAACGGCTCGCGCCGGTGCGCCGTTTTGCGACACAGCGTTCTGTCACCGGGCCACCGCGGTTCACGCCGGACGCGCGATTCGTTTTCTTCGCTTCCATCGACGGTTGGATCGTCAAGTACGACTTGCGCACGTTCTCAGCAGTCGCGGAATTCCGCGCTGGCGGAGAGGCGCCTCGCTTCGCTGTATCGCACGACGGAAAGCACGTCGCCGTCTCGAGCGAGAGTCCTCGCGGGCTCGCAATCCTGGATGCGGATCTGCGGCCAAGGAAGGTTCTCGCCTCGTCCTCGCGCGTCTCTGGCGTTCTCGATGCCGCCCGGCGTAGAAGTTTCGTCGTCGCGCTCCAGGACCTGCCCGAGCTATGGGAAGTCTCGTACGACCCGAAGGCGGAGCCGATTGCCGAGGGCGTGGTGCACGACTTTCGCCTGAAGGAGGGAACGTTCGTCGAAGGGTTCCTCAATCCGCGACGCACCAAGCTCGAGCAGCCGCTCGACGATGTCATCTTCCTCGCCGACGGTTCGCTCGTCGTCGGCATGCAGCGCCATGGCGGGGCGGGTCTTGCGGTGCAGCTCGATATACGCCGGCCGATTGCCGTGTTCGATCTGGCGGGCTCGACCGGCCCGGCTTCCGGTACTACCTGGTCCGCCAAGGGAAGACGCTTCTTTGCGATCCCGAGCGCGCAGCAAGCGGTGCTAACGATCGTCGATCTCGCCGACGGCAAGATCGTGAAGCGAATCGCAACTGCCGGCCCGGGTTCGCTCGCGCGCAGCCACGAAGCGACGGGCAACCTGTGGATCGATGCCACCTCGGGCAAAGCACGCGATACACTGCAGCTCGTCGACAAGGACACGCTCGAGGTC
>DASUMM010000342.1:0-7411 GCA_036277655.1 Burkholderiales bacterium
CGTATGCGCAGCTCCGCGCCCTGCTCTGGCGCTTGCGCCGCTTCCGCGCGCAGCCGCTCCCGGCGCCTAGCCAGCGAACGCAGCAGATATTCGCGCCTTTCCGCAACCGATCCGCGCGCAAGAGCATCGACGTGCTTGCGCGCGCGCTGGATCTGCTCTTCGAGCTGGTCGCGCAACAGCACCGAGCTCCGATAGCGGGCAGGGTACGGAGCGCCAAAGAGTGCGACGCACTTCACGTCGCTGCCGCTCCGGCGCAGCTGCCGAGCCAGCTCGAACGCGACTGCGCCTCCGGCACAGAAGCCGGCGATGACGCAGGGCGCACCGCGCCGCAACGCGCGCACTTGCGCGGCGAAGTATCCGGCCAGCTCCTCGATCCGCTCGAGGGGATCGCTGCGGCCATCGAGCCCGGGCGGCTGCAATCCGTAGAAGGGCTGACGCTCGCCCAGTTCCTGTGCCAGCAAGCGGTAGCAGAAGACGTCGCCATTGTGTCCGGCCACGCCGAAGATCGGCGTGTCGGTTCCGTTCGGCTGCAGCGGCACGATCGCACGCGGGCGCGATCCGAGCTCGGCGGCGGAGCGCAGGAACGCAAGGATGTCCTGCTTGCGCTGCGCCAACTGGTCGCGCAACTCGGTGGTGAGCTCGTCCGCAGGCGCGTTGCAGCGAAGCCGCTCGCCCTCGACCCAGATCCGGATGCCGCGTCCCTGCAGTTCCTCGAGCAGCGCTGCAACGTTCAAAGCTCAATCTCCACGCGGTCCGCGGAAGTCTCCGAAGCACCGACGCGCGGCGCGCTTTGCGCCCAGGCGAGCATGTCGATCGCCTCTGCGAGCCGGTCCGCGCTCGGGTGCTCGAAGAGAATGCGCAGCGGCAGGTCAAGGCCGGATGCGCGACGCAGCTTCGACATCAGCCGTGCCGCGGCGAGCGAATGTCCGCCGAGCTCGAAGAAGTTGTCACAAACCCCAATCTCGGCACGCTGTAGCAGCTCGCAGAACGCGTGCACGACCATCTCTTCGGTGCGCGTGCGCGGCGCGACACGCGCGGCTTGCGGCGCGCGCGAAGCCTGCGGCGCAGGAAGCTGCTTGCGATCGACCTTGCCGTTCGAAGTGAGCGGCAGCGCTTCGAGAAATACGAAGTCGTCGGGCAGCATGTACTGCGGCAGTGTGATCGCCAGATGCGCCTTGAGGTCCTTCGCCGCAGGCGGGCCGCCGCGCGCGACGACGTAGGCGACCAGCCGCTGCGCGATCCCTTGCACGCGCACGACCGCCACGCTCTGCTTCACCTGCGGATGGCGATCGAGCGCAGCTTCGATCTCTCCCAGCTCGATCCGTTGACCGCGCAACTTCACCTGAAAGTCGAGCCGGCCGAGGAACTCGATCGAGCCATCGGACAGGAAGCGCGCCTGGTCGCCGGTGCGATACATGCGTGCGTCCGGCCGGCTGCAGAATGGATCGGCGAGGAAGCGCTCTGCCGTCAGCTCCGGACGTCCCAGGTACCCGCGCCCGACCTGCACCCCGCCGATATAGAGTTCGCCGGGGACACCGATCGGCATCGGTTCAAGGTGTGGATCGAGGATGTAGATGCGCGTGTTCGGTCCGGGCTTGCCGATCGGTACGGTGGCTCGCGCATCGCCGGGACGGCACGCCCAATGCGTCACGTCGACCGCAGCTTCCGTCGGCCCATACTGGTTGTGCAGTTCCACACCCGGCAGACGGGCGAAGAAAAGCTCCTGCAACTCGCCCGATAGCGCTTCGCCGATGCAAATCACGCGGCGCAGCGTCGTGCATCCGTCGATGCCGGGCTCCTCGAGGAACGCATGCAGCATCGAAGGCACGAAGTGCAGCGTGGTCACGCGCGCCTCGCGTACCACCTGCGCCAGATAGGCGGCATCCCGGTGCCCTTCCGGGCGCGCGATATGCAATCGCGCGCCGGCGCTCAGCGGACAGAAGAACTCCCACGTCGAAACGTCGAAGCTGAAGGGAGTCTTCTGCAGGACGCAATCGTCCGCCTTTAGAGGATGCTGCCGCTGCATCCACTGCAGGCGATTGGTAACTGCGCGATGCGTGTTCATGGCGCCTTTCGGCCGTCCTGTGGATCCGGAGGTGAAGATCACATAGGCCAGATCGTCGGGAGTCGCGATCGGCTCCAGGTCCTCTGCCGATTCGCTTGTATAGGCCTGCCATGACGGATCCAGAAGCAGCACACGACCCCGGTGGCCTGAGAGCAGGTGTTGCAGAGCCGGCTGGGCCAGCACGAGGGGCTCGCCGCAATCCTCGAGCATGTTGCGCAGGCGCTCTTTCGGGTAGGAAGGATCCAGCGGCACGTACGCGCCACCCGCCTTGAGTACCGCGTAGAGCGAAGCCACCATTTCGAACGAGCGCTCGGCCAGCACGCCGACGAGCGTCTCGCGGCGGACGCCGTGCGAGCGCAGAACCCGGGCGAGTCGATTGGCGCGGCGATTCAACTCGTCGTAGGTGAGCGTCCGGTCTTCGAACTCGAGCGCCACGGCGTCCGGAGTGAGTCGGGCCTGCGCTTCGAAATCCACGTGCAACAGCAGCGGCGAGCGCATCTCGGCTTCGGTGGCGTTCCATTCCTGCAGCACCCGATGGCGCTCGGGGGGCGCAAGGAGTGGAATGCGGGAGATGCGCTGATGCGGATCGGCAACGATCGAGCGCAGCAGCTGCTCGAAGTTCGCCGCCATCCTCTCGATGCGATCGGCGTCGAACAGGTCGACGCAATACTCGAACCGGCCGCAGAGGCCGCCATCGGGCTCCTCGAAAAGGTGCAGCGCGAGGTCGAATTGCGCGAACTTGCGGTCGAACTCGAACCGGGAAACGGCGAGATCGCCGATGCGGACGTGCGCCGGCGGAAGCAGCTGCAGCATCACTTGAAAGAGCGGGTCGCGGCTCGGATCGCGATCGATGCGGATGTGACCGAGCAGCCTCTCGAACGGCAGATCGCCGTGCGAAAGGGCATCGAGCGTGCGCTCGCGCGTAACGCGCAGCAGCTGCAGGAATTCCGGATCGCCGGAAAGGTCCGCCCGGAGGAGAAGCACGTTGAGGAAATTGCCGATCACCGACTGCAGGCCTTCGGCCGCACGCTGGGAAGTCGGCGTGCCGACGAGGAGATCGTCCGTGCTGCAATAGCGGGAGAGCAGCACCTGATACGCGCTGAGCAGCGTCATGAACAACGTGCCGCGCTCTCGCTCGCCAAGTCGCTTCAGCTCGTCGGCGAGCGAGGCCGGAAGGCGGAAGAACACGTTGGCGCCGCGGAACGATTTGCGTGCCGGACGCGCCCGGTCGGCAGGCAGATCGAGCACCGGGAGAGGGCCGGCCAGCACGCTTTTCCAGTATTCGAGCTGCCGCGCATAAGCGCTTGCCGGCGCCGCCTGCTGCCAGTGCGCGAAATCGCCATAGCGGATCTTCAATTCGGGCAGCCGTGGGTCCGAACCTGCGGTGAAAGCCCGGTAGCAGAGATCGAGTTCGCGCAGCAGCAGTTCCATCGAAAGACCGTCGGCGACCAGGTGGTGCACGTTGACGATCAGTACGTGGTCGGCGTCGGCGAGCGCGAACAGGCTCACCCGAATCAGGGGCAGGCGAGCGAGCGCAAATGATGCCAGCGCCTCGTCGGAGGCGAGCTGCTGAAGCCGTGCTTCGCGTTCCGGTTCTGGCAGATGCGCAAGGCTGACATGCCGGATCGCGATCGACAGGTGCGGGTGTATTTGCTGCAACGGCTCGCCGTCGCGTGCCAGGAACGTCGTTCGCAATGCCTCATGGCGCGCTATGACCGCATTGAAGCTGCGCTCCAGGACGTCGATGTCGAGCGCACCGAGCAGCCGGAATCCGTACGGCAGGTGATAGGCCGGATTGCCGGGCGCCAGCTGCTCAAGGAACCACATCTGCCGCTGCAGGAAGGAGAGCGGCGCGATTGCGGGATCGGGCCGCTTCGGGATCGCCGCAGTGCCGGCCGGCGTTCGCGCAAGCCCCTTCAAGCGCTGCTCGAGCAAAGTGCGCTTGGCGGCAGAAAGCGAAGATGGGTCGCTCATGGCGGGCTTCGACCCCGGATCACCGGTTCGACAGCACAGTGGTGGCTTCTTCCTCGCTCAAGGATGCGACCTCGGCGAGAATCTGCTCGCGAATGCGCTGCGAAAGCTGTGCCACCGTCGGCGCTTCGAAGAGCGCCCTAACCGCCAGATCGATCTGGAACGCCTTGCGCAAATCGCTCACGATCCTGATCGCCTGCAGCGAATGACCGCCCAGTTCGGCAAAGTTGTCATCGGCGTTCACGGCATCGACCCCGAGCGCGGCTTTCCAGATGCGGGCAACTTCGATCTCGGTCTGGTCGCCCGCGGCATCGGTGTCCTCCTGCGTCGGCTCGCCGGCGTCCTGCATTTCGGCGGCGCGATCGAGCGATTCGAGCTTCACCCACTGATCGATGCGCGCCTGCAGGTCGCCGGTGGAAACCGCGAGATGCGTCGCTGCTCGAGCGGCCAACACGCGCTCGAAGGTCAGCATGGCCTCGGGCACGCTCATGCCGAGATCGCGAACGGTGGTTCCGGGTCCGCCTTGCGCGCGTGCGGCGGCGCCAGTACGCCAATAGTCCCAATTGACGCTAAGCCACGGCGTTGCCGGGCTGCGGGCTGCAAGCCGTACAAAGGCATCCAGGTACAGGTTTGAGGCCGCATAAGCGGCATGCCCCACGCCGCCGAGAATCGAGCTTAATGAGGAGAGCAGCAGGCAGAAATCGATCGAGCGGCCCTCGAGCGCCGCGGCGAGCGCTCGCACCCCGGCAGCCTTGGCGCGAAAGTGGCTCGTGCACGCGGCGGGGTTCGTGTCCCGGATCTCCAGATGGATGCCTTCGCTGACGATGCCGGCGCCGTGGATCACCCCATGCAGCGTGCCGAACTGCTGGTACGCCTGCTCGATGGCGGCGCACATCGCCGCCGTATCGCCGACGTCCGCCTGCACATAGCGCACCTCTGCGCCCGCCTCTTGCAGCCGTGTGATCGCATCTGCTTTGGCATCGCCGACGCGCACTTCGCTTCGCCCCACCAGCAGCAGGCGCGCTTTGTACTTCTCGGCCAGATATTGCGAGATCGCCATGCCGACGTCGCCAAGCCCCCCGGTGATCAGGTAGACGCCGTGCTGCCTCAGTACCGACGAGCCGAGGCTCTCGGCGTCGGCTTTTGCCATCGGCTCGAATCCCCGTATCCATCGCCTGCCGGCGCGATGTGCGACGACCGGGCTCGAATCGGGGTCGGCGAGTTCGCGCAGGACGGCACGGGCTGTCTGCTCGTCCGGGGTGTCGATGTCGATGCTGGTGACGCGCAGATTTGGATATTCCTGCCGGATCACCATGCACGGAGCGAGCAACGTCGCCTTATCCGGGCAAACCTGCTCCCCCGGGTGCACCTCATGCAGCCCGCTCGAGATCACCGCGAGTTCGATGTCATGCCGGACGTTATTGGCCGCGAGCGCCTGCACGAGGTGAACGAGGCTGAAGAATCCGGTAGCTTGTGCTTCCTCAAAGTGCGCGTCGTGCGGCTTCGAGACCGCAGCGTTGACGCTCCAGGAATGCACGATTCGGTCGGGAAGCCAGGCCCGCTCGCGCAGAGATCGGATCACGCTCGTGTAATGACGCGCATTGGCAGCCTCGATGGTGAAGAGGCCTCCATTGGCCTCGCGCAAGCCCGCGCCGGCATGCACGGTAACGACGTCGTGGCCGCTTTCGGCGAGTCCTTCCACCAGGCGCGATCCGAAACCGGCGTGGTCGGCAAAGATCAACCAGCGGCATCTTGGCAGGGCCGCGGCAGGCCGTTCGAGTGAAAGGCCGCGCGCCAGTCCGGATTTCCAGCAGGGAACGTACAGCCATTGCGCGGGATCCGGATTCCTGACGATCTGGCCGGGTTGCGCCTGTTCGGGTTGAGAAACCGGCTCAAGCCAATGCAACTTTCGCTCGAGCGGATACGCGGGGAGCGCAATCTTGCGAGCGCAAGCGGCGTTCGGCAGCTTGTCCCAGTCGATCGTTGCGCCGGCGATCCAGCAGTTGCCAATGCCGCGCAACAGGTATTCGACGTCGCCGTCATTCTCGTACTGTGCGCGCAGCGAAGCGATCGCGATGGCGTTCTCGGGGCGGTCGGGATGCTGCAAAGCGAGCACGCTCAAGGTCCGGCCCGGACCGGCTTCCACCAGGATCGGGTCGTTGAATTGCCGCAACTTCTGCAGCCCATCGGAAAGTCGTGCCGTGCGCAGTGCCTGGCCGCTCCAGTAGGCAGGATCGGTCGCCTGGCGTGCGTCGATCCAGGAGCCGCTCACATTGGAGAGGAAGGGAATCTTCGGCGCAGACAGCTTTACCTGCCGGAGTTCTGCCTCCAATCGGCCGACGATCGGCTCGAGCATGCTCGAGTGAAACGCGTGGCCGTTCCGCACCCGACGGCAAATCACCTTCTGCTGCCCGAGCGCGGTTTCGAAATGGCCGACTTCCTCGAGCGGGCCGGCGACCACGCACAGGCGCGGCCCGTTCACGAGCGAGATCGAAAGATTGCCGTGAAGCAGCGGCCGCAACTCCTCCTCCGAGAGATTGACTGCCAACATTCCTCCCAGCGGCAACTCGTTCACCAGCTGCGCGCGCACTGCCACCACCCGAAGCGCGTCCTCGAGCGAGAACACGCCGGCGAGGCAGGCGGCGGTGTATTCGCCGAGGCTGTGCCCGACGATCGCCTGCGGCTCGATGCCGAGTGATTGCCACAGCTTCGCCAACGCATACTCGGTGGCAAAGAGCGCAGGCTGCGCGAATCGCGTCTGGTTCAACTGCGCGGCGCGCGGGTCGTGGCTGCTTTCGTCGTCGCGGCCGAGCATTTTCTTCAGATCAATCTTAGTGCTCGCCTTCTTCCCTGGCGTGATCGCTTGCGGCGGATACAGCAGGCCGCGCAGGTCCAGGCCCAGATGCGGCAGCAGCAGCTCACTGCATCGATCGAACTCCTGCCGGAATGCCGGCCAGGCTTCGTACAGCCCGCGGCCCATGCCGACGTAATGGTCGCCGACCCCGGGGCAAAGCAGCACGACCGGCCGGCGGCCACCGGTCACGCGACCGGAAACCATTCGCTTCCGGCGCTCGGCAGAGAGCGCAGCGATCGCGTCGTCGCGGCTATCGCAGACGGCATAGCGCCGATGCGAGAACGCTTTACGACCGGCCTGCAAGGTGTGCGCGACGTCCGCCAATCGGCAGTCGCTCTGCTTGAGAAACTCGAGCAGCCGTTGCATTGCGGCTTCCAGCGCATCTTCGCTGCGAGCCGAAATCACCAGCAGTTGCGGGGTCTGGTGAGCCACGGGAGAGGGCGCTTGTGGCGCTTCCTCGAGCACCAGATGCGCGTTGGTGCCGCCCATGCCGGTCGACATGACGCCGGCTCTGCGCGGGC
>DASUMM010000343.1:0-7252 GCA_036277655.1 Burkholderiales bacterium
TCCAGCGCGCAATTCGCGACCGAGCTGCCGGGCTACCGGATCCTCCCAGTCGACGGGATCGGCATTTCGCAACGCCATGGCCTCGGGCGCATCGTCAACTCGGCGCTGCTCGGCGCCTTCGCGCGCGCGCTGGATGCGCCATCGCTCGAATCGCTTTCCCGCGTGATTCGCGAAGAAGCACCGAAGCTGGAGCGCGAGAACGCCGCTGCATGCGTGGAAGGCCATCGCTCGCTGGGAGAGCAATTGCAGCAGGCGGCGGCGTGAACGCACCTGCCGCACCACCGCCCACCTGGACCACCGGTACGACGGAGGCCCTCAGGACCGGCACCTGGCGCGCCGCGATCCCGGTCTATGGACGACCGCCGTCGCCCTGCCGTACCGCGTGCCCGGTCGACGGCCGCATCGCCGACTGGATCGGCATGGCGAGATCGGGCGACCTGTTCGCGGCATGGGCGACGCTCGTGCAGTACAACCCCTTCCCCGCGATCGCCGGCCGCGTGTGCCATCGTCCGTGTGAAAGCGCGTGCAATCGCGCCGGATACGATGAAGCCATCGCCGTGCGCGCGCTTGAGCGCCATGTCGGCGACACAGCCCTCGCCGAGGGCTGGCGCTTTCTCGAGGTGCCACCAGGCCGGCAGCGCATTGCGGTCGTCGGCGGCGGCCCGTCCGGACTGTCGGCCGCCTACCAGCTTCGCCGGCGCGGCTATGCCGTCACGATCTTCGAGGCCGCGCGCGAGCTCGGCGGCCTGCTGCGCCATGGCATCCCACCCTACCGGTTGCCGCGCGCCGTGCTCGATGCGGAAATCGAGCGAGTTCTCGCGCTCGGCATCGAGGTTCGCACCGGCACGGCGATCGCCACTACGAACCAGTTCCTCGGCCTGCGTCTCGAATTCGACGCGATCTATCTGGCGCCGGGCGCGCGTCGCCAGAAGCGGCTTACGCAGCTCGATGCGCACGCGCACTGGATGCTGGACAGCGCATCGTACCTTGCTGCAGCGAACGCAGGAACGCCGCCGGAACTCGGCAGGCGCATCGCCGTGATCGGCGGCGGCAGCGCGGCGATGGACGTTGCGCGCAGCGCGCGGCTCGCCGGGCATGAAGTGAGCGTGCTCGCACTCGAAGCCGAATCCGCGATGCCCGCGCAAGCCGAAGAAGTGGCTGCGGCGCAAGACGAAGGCGTCGTTCTGTATCCCGGCACGCACGTGAAGGCGATTTCCAGCAACGGCGCGCTCGAGCTGCAGTGCGAACGCGTGCGCACCAAAACAATGTACGCCCTCGATTTCGAGCCGGTGCCCGGAAGCGATTTCACGCTGTGCGTCGATGCAATCGTCGCCGCGATCGGCCAGGACCCCGATCTCTCGCCGTTCCAGCCGCTACTGCAGCAGACCGGTGCGCTGCTCGCCACCGACGCCCGCCACGCAACGAGCCTCTCCGGCGTGTTCGCCGGCGGCGACGTAGCGTCGAGCGCGCGCTTTGTCACGCATGCGATCGGCATGGGACGCGAAGCGGCAATGGAGATCGAGCGCTGGCTGGTCGGCGACGTTTCGCTCGCCCGCCAACGACCGGCGCCGGTGGCGCTCGACGCCATCAACACGTTCTACCACCCGAGCGCCGCAAGGGCCGCGGAACGCGAAGGGCTCGCCGCCGAAGAAGCGCTCGCGGAAGGCGCGCGCTGCTTTTCGTGCGGCCGCTGCACGCTTTGCGACAACTGCTTCCAGTATTGCCCCGATATGGCGGTGCGGAGGGTGGCGGGCGGCTACCAGATCGCCGCCGACTATTGCAAGGGCTGCGGGCTGTGCGTGCAGGAATGTCCGACCGGGGCGCTTTCGATGCGCGAGGAGTGGCGATGAACGACTCGCGAGGCAAGCGCGTGCTGCTCACCGGCAATCACGCGGTCGCCTGGGGAGCGCGCCTGGCGCGGCCGAAAGTCGTACCGGTCTATCCGATCACGCCGCAGACGCCGGTTCTCGAGCTGTTGACCGAGTTCCATGCGGCGGGCGAATTCGACGCCGAGATCCTGACGCCGGAGTCGGAACACTCGGTGATGGCGGCCTGCATCCCGGCGTCGCTCGCCGGCGTGCGCGTGTTCACCGCGACCGCCTCCCAGGGCCTGATGCTGATGCACGAGCTGCTGCATTACGCAAGCGGCGCGCGCGCCCCGATCGTGATGGCGAACGTGAACCGCACGATCGCCTCGCCGTGGGCGTTCTGGCCCGACCAGACCGACAGCGTGGCGCAGCGCGATACCGGCTGGATCCAGCTCTACGTCGAAACCGCGCAGGAGGCGCTCGACAGCGTGATCCAGGGCTTCCGCATCGCCGAGGGCGTACAGCTGCCGTTGATGGTGAATCTGGATGCGTTCTACGTGTCGCACGCGCTGGAGCCGGTGGTGCTGCCCGCCGAATCAACGGTTGATGCGTACCTGCCGCCCTACGCTCCCGAGCATTTCCTCGATCCGGGGCGCGGCGAATCGTGGGGCAACGTCGTCACCCAGGACATGTACTACCGCCATCGCCGCGAGATCGGCGAGGCGATGGATCGAGTGCCCGAGGCGGCCGCACAGGCAGACGCCGAATGGCAGGCCGCCACCGGCCGCGGCTGGGGCGTATTCGAGCGCTATCGCTGCGACGATGCCGATCTCGTCATCGTCACGATGGGCAGCATGTGCGGCACCGCTCGCGACGCGGTCGACGTGCTGCGGGAATCGGGCATGGCCGCAGGATTACTGAAAGTACGCCTGTTCCGCCCGCTGCCGGCGGCTGCGCTGCGCCAGGCGCTCGCGCGAGTGCGTGACGTGCTCGTGCTCGATCGCAATTTTTCCCCCGGCGTCGGCGGCGTGCTGCACCAGGAATTGCGCTCGGCGCTCTATGGCATGAAATCCGCGCCCGGCATCCACGGCTATCTTGCCGGCGTCGGCGGCGTCAACGTGCCGGCGGAAAAGATCGTGCATCTCGCGCAGCAGGCGCGCTCGCTCGACGCGGAGCCCGAACCTCTATGGGTGTGACGAACGACTTGCTGTGCTCCGGGCATGCCGCATGTCCCGGATGCATCGAGGCGCTCTCGGCACGGCACGTGCTCGCGGCGCTCGGTCGTGATGCCGTGGCAGTGATCCCGCCTTCGTGCCTCGCGATCATCGCCGGGCCGCAGCCGCTCTCCGGACTGCGCATCCCCGTCTATCAGCCTTCGCTCGAATCGTCCGCGGCCGCAGCCTCCGGCCTGCGCCGCGCGCTCGATGTCAGCGGCAGGAAGGACACGCACGTCGTCGTGCTCGCCGGCGACGGCGGCACTTACGACATCGGCTTCCAGTGCCTCTCGTCGGCCGCCGAGCGAAACGAAAACGTCCTCTACGTCTGCTTCGACAACGAGGGCTACATGAATACCGGCGCGCAGAAGTCGTCGTCGACGCCGCATTTCGCACGCACCGGATCGACGCCGGCCGGCAAGCTCACCCGCAAGAAGAACCTCGCCGAGATCATGGCCGCGCACGAGATCCCGTACGTCGCCACCGCGACCGCCGGATATCTGCCCGATCTGCTTCGCAAGGTCGAAAAGGCCAAGGCGATGCGCGGACTGCGGCTGCTCACCTTGCTCGTTCCGTGCCTCGATGGCTGGGGGATTCCGGATCACATGGGCCTCACGCTCGCGCGCCTGGCGGTCGCAAGCGGCGTGTTTCCACTCTACGAGATCGAGGACGGCGTGCGCTACACGCTGAACGAACCGAGCGAGCGGCGTCCGGTGAACGACTATCTGCAAGCGCAGCGGCGCTATCGAAACGTCTCGGACGACGAGGTCGAGCAGCTGCAGCGCGAGGTCGATGCGGGCTGGCAGCGGCTGCAGCAGCGGATGCAGTAAAAAAAAGGGCCCAGCCGAAAAAGGCGGGGCTTTGGCTGGGCCACGCGTCTCGTGGAGGAGGGGGAAGGACTCGAGACGCGCGATTCAAGCTACTCGCTTCGGCTCGCTTGCGATGTGACGCTTTTCTTCCCCGGACGTGCGGCCGACGGTCGGCAGGCGGACGCGGACGAGCGGCAAGCCTTCCATGCAATGGTTCACGCAGGTCGCGTGCGAAGTTCGACACCGCTGCAACATTGGCCGACAATTCCCCTGTATTCCCCTTGTGTGGGCACTCTGGGAGGCTCCCGATGAAGAATGGACTGTGGGTTCTCGCAATCGTCTCGGCAGGATTCGTCGCCTGCAGCAAGGCGCCCGAGAAAGCCGCCGAAAAGGCGATCGAGTCGGCGATGTCGAAGGACGGCACCAAGGCGAAGGTCGATCTATCGAGCGGCTCGACCAAGATCACGACGACCGACGCTTCGGGCAAGACCTCGCAGATGGAGATTGGCGGAGCGAAAGTCGCCGAGGCCGATGTCGGCGTGCCGTTTTACCCCGGTGCAAAGGTCGGCGAGGGAGCTTCCTCCAAGGTCAGCACCCCCGAGGGCACGATGTACACCGTCATGCTGCAGACGCCCGACGCGGCCGACAAGGTCGCCACGTTCTATCGCGACAAGCTGAAGAGCATGTCGGAGGGCAAGCAGATGATGGACATGAGCGGCGGCGACGGCGCAGCGAACCTGATGCTTGCCGATGAGAAGACGAAGTCGATGATCCAGGTGCACGTGATGAAGGGTGAAAAGGGAACCGACGTGCAGATCGTCGCGAACCGCCCGGTCGCGAAGTAGCGGGTTGCCCGGTTCTGGTCGGCTTTTACTGCGCCAGCTTGCCTCGAAGCTGGCGCAGAAGCGGTGCCTGGCTTCTGAGGATCCTGCGTTCGGCCTCTTCGATCGAAAACCAGGCGGCCCGATCGATTTCCGGGAACTCCTTTTGCCGCCCCGATCTCGGCGGCCATTGCATCGAGAACGTGTTGCTCTTCAGCGTCGCAGGATCGAACTCTCCTCTCATTGCGTACGCATGAACGAGCTTTCCTCCCGCCTGGCGCAGCGGCTCGAGGCCGATCGCCTCGCCTTCGGGCCTGGTTCCGGTTTCCTCCTCGAATTCGCGCTTCGCGGCGTCGAGCGGTTCCTCGCCGGTTTCGAACTCTCCCTTCGGAATTGACCAGGCGCCATCGTCCTTCTTCGCCCAGAACGGGCCGCCCGGATGCACGAGCAGCACCTCCAAGCCGCGCGGGCCCTCGCGGAACAGCAGCAGACCAGCGGCCTTCTTCACCGCCGGGCGCGATTGCGCGCGAGCATGCTCTGCGTGTTGGGCACGTACAGCAGGTGCGCGATCTTGCGCACGTAATGGTCTTCGTAATAGTCGAGGTGCCCGTCGGCGAAGGACACGCGCCACAGGTGCTCGACGAGATGAATCCGCTGCTCGGGTGAAAATTCCCGCTTGACGATGCTGACGGGCGCGAAAAAGCTACTCAGCTGCCCGGCCCTCACGCCGCCCTCCTGGAGCAGCTCTGCGCTCTCGCGTTCACCCAGATGGAAAATCTCGCCGAGCGCGCGCAGTGCCTCGCTCGACTCCTCGCCTGCCTCGACGTAATCGGCGCGGCGCGCCTCGTGCAGCAGCACCGCCACCGCGACCTGCAGCTGGCGGCGCTCATGGGCGGGCGCCACGCGCGCATCGGCCTGCGAGGCCTGCAGCATGCGCTTGATCGCTCTCAGCATGACCGATCCAAGATGGGTGCGGCTATCGCAGAACCGCAGTCGCCCGCAGCATCACCGACGCGGGAATGGTCAGGCCGAGCTTCTCGGCAGCGCGCTGATTGATGACGAGATCGAAGACGGCGGGCCGCTCGACGGGCAGATCGGCCGGGTCGGCGCCTTTGAGGATCCGATCGACAAAGTACGCGGCCCTGCGGTGCATCTCCTCGTAGCTTGGGCCGAACGACATCAGGCCACCCGCCTCGACCAGCTCGCGATACGCGTGCACTCCCGGCAAGCGATGCTGCACCGCGAAGTTCATGATCCGTTCGCGATGGTGAAGGAAGAGGCGATCGGCGAGGACGAGCAGCGCCTGCGGCTGCGCCTTGGCGATCAAGTCGAACGCCTTCTCAAAACCCTCCTCCGCACGCACACCGACGGAAAGGATCCCGATTCCGAGCGTTTCGGCAGCCGTACGCGTCCTGCGCTCGCCGAGGAACTGCAGCGGGCTCGCGGAATTCCAGAGCACCGCGACATGCGACACGTCCGGCATCACCTCGCGCAGCAACTCCAGCCGCTTGCCCTCCAGTTCTGCTGAAATCGAGGTGAGGCCGGTGATGTTGCCGCCGGGCTTCGCGAGCGAAGCGACCACGCCGGTGCCCACCGGATCGCCGACCGCGATCATGACGACCGGCAGGGTCCGGGTCCGCTCCTTCACCGCGAGCGTCGCGGGCGTTCCCGCGGTGACCAGGACTTCCACCTTCGCCGCGATTAGCTCCCGGATAAGCGCCGGGAAACGCTCGTACTTGCCTTCGGCCCATCGATACTCGACAGCCAGGTTCTGGCCTTCGACGTAGCCGAACTCGCGCAAGCCCTTGCGGAACGGCTCGACGAGGTTCGCTTCGAGCTCCATCGTCGAGTTGCCGAGGAAGCCGATGCGCCGCGGCCCCTGCAGCGCCCGGGCGAGCGAAGGCACGGCGCAGAGCGCGCCGGCGGCGAGCAGGAGTTTCCTGCGTCTGGCGGCGAAGATCGGAGCGATGCGCCAGTCTAGCGCGGCGCGCACCGCAACGGGGCGCTCAGCCGTGCAGCGCCAGGTACTTCTCCTGCAACTGCTCGGGCGTCTCCTCGAACTCGGGGTTCACCACGATGCAGTCGGCGGGACAGACGAGCTTGCATTGCGGCTCGTCGTGCGCTCCCACGCACTCGGTGCACTTCATCGGATCGATCACATAGATCGGATCGCCGACCGAGATTGCTTCGTTCGGACAAACCGGCTTGCAGGCGTCGCACGCGGTGCAGTTGTCGTTGATCAGCAGTGCCATGGATCTCCTCCTCGTTCAGGCTGCGGCGCGCGCCTGCAGCTCGCTCAACCGACTGTGCCGGAATGCGCCCCACAGCGCTGCGCCGATCGCGCCGGCATAGATCGAATCCGGGTGGTTGGTCGCGGTGAGCCCGGTGATTTTCTCGTTCACCAGCTCCTCGCGCAGCGCGGCTAGCAGCCCCTCATCGAGCGCAAGCCCGCCGGTAAGGAGCGCGAGCCCCTTGGTGATGCCGGTCACCTTGAGCAGCTTCGCCAGCCGCGAGGCCATCGAGAGGTGGATGCCCTTCAGGATGTCGGCAGTCGCGATGCCGCGCGAGACCATGTTGATCACGTCGGTCTCGGCGAGCAC
>DASUMM010000344.1:0-5120 GCA_036277655.1 Burkholderiales bacterium
CCCGGCACTTTCGCAGCCTTCTGCTCGTTCAGCGCGTGGTCGCCGCGCACGAGCATCAGCACGAACTGGCCGTCATGCATGACGGCGATCGCTTTCACGGTGCGCTGCAGCGGCAGCTTGAGCAGCGCCGCGACGTCCTCGCAGGTCGTCTTGCCCGGCGTCGCTACCTTGCGTGCGTCCTCGGCGGGAGGAGGCCTGCCGGCGGCAGGTGCCACCGCTTCGGCGAGTTCTACGTTCGCCGCGTATTCCGACTCGGGGCACCAGGCGATCGCGTCCTCGCCGGAATCGGCAAGCACGTGGAATTCGTGCGACGCGCTGCCGCCGATTGCGCCGGTGTCGGCGGCGACCGCGCGAAACTGCAACCCGAGCCGGGTAAAGATGCGCGTATAGGTGTCGTGCATGTTGCGGTATTCGCGCTCGAAATCCGCCCGATCGGCATGGAACGAGTAGCCGTCCTTCATGACGAACTCGCGCGCCCGCATGACGCCGAAGCGGGGTCGGATCTCGTCGCGGAACTTCGTCTGGATCTGGTAGAAATGCACCGGCAGTTGCCGGTAGCTCTTCACCTCGCGCCGCACGATGTCGGTGATCACTTCCTCGTGCGTCGGCCCGAACAAGAAGTCGCGCTCGTGCCGGTCCTTGATCTTCAGCAGTTGCGGGCCGAACGCCTCCCAGCGGCCGGTTTCCTGCCAGAGCTCGGCCGGAATCACGCACGGCATGTGCACCTCGATCGCGCCGGCGCGATTCATTTCCTCGCGCACCACGGCTTCGACCTTGCGCAGCACGCGCAGCCCGAGCGGCATCCAGGTGTACATCCCTGCGCCGAGCCGGCGAATGAGGCCGGCGCGCAGCATCAGGCGATGGCTGACCAGCTCGGCTTCGGCCGGCGCCTCTTTCAGCGTTGCAATGAAAAACCGCGAAGCTCGCATCGGCTCGACGCGCGCCGCACCAACTGCGCGCCGCAGCGTTGTCTTTGGGGCGTGGCTATGGAAAAATGCAGAGGGAATTCTAGCGTAGGCGCGGCTCGCCATGCTCGATCGGGACGGATACAGACCCAACGTCGGCATCATCCTCACGAACATGCGCAATCAGGTGTTCTGGGGCAAGCGCGTGCATCAGCATGCCTGGCAGTTCCCGCAGGGCGGCATCAAGCACGGCGAGACGCCGGAGAAGGCCATGTTCCGCGAGCTCGGCGAGGAGTGCGGCTTGCTTCCCGAGCACGTGCGCATCCTCGGTCGCACCCGCCAGTGGCTGCGCTACGACGTGCCCGCGCAATGGATCCGGCGCGACTGGCGCGGCGCCTACCGGGGACAGAAGCAGATCTGGTATCTGCTGCGGCTCACCGGTCGCAACTGCGACGTCAACGTACGCGCGAGCGGCCATCCCGAGTTCGATGCCTGGCGCTGGCACGACTACTGGGTGCCGCTCGAGGCGGTCATCGAATTCAAGCGCGACGTCTACCGGCAGGCGCTCACCGAGTTGCACCGGTTCCTCGGCGCCGATCGCTCGCCCCGCCGCCGCAGCACGGACACGGAACGGGCGAGCGCAGCGCCCAGTCCCTCGGAATCCTGAAAATTCCGCGCCGCCGGCATCCGGCGCGAGCAACCGTATAGATGCTGCCAATGAATCGAATTGCTACATTCAATTGGATCGATGACGAGGGCGGCGCTAGCGTTGCCCCGCTACGATCCTGAAACCGCGAAGGAGCTCATCATGCAACTGAAGGGAAGCAAGACCCACGAGAATCTCAAGGCCGCGTTTGCCGGCGAGTCGCAGGCCAACCGGCGTTATCTCTACTTTGCCGCGAAGGCGGACGTGGAAGGCCAGAACGACGTCGCCGCGGTGTTCCGCTCGACGGCGGAAGGCGAGACGGGCCACGCGCACGGCCATCTGGAGTACATGGAAGCAGTCGGCGACCCTGCGACCGACAAGCCGATCGGCAAGACGCGCCTCAATCTTGCCGCCGCGATCGCCGGCGAGACGCACGAGTACACCGACATGTATCCCGGCATGGCGAAGCAGGCGCGCCAGGAAGGCTTCAACGAAATCGCCGACTGGTTCGAAACGCTCGCCAAAGCCGAACGCTCGCACGCCAACCGCTTCCAGAGGGCGCTGGACGGGCTGGTCGACTAGGCAACGCTCCATGCCGCCGATCGCGCGCGACAGCCTGCTGTCGCTCGAAGCGTATGCCCGCGAGCGCAAGCAGATCCGGGCGCGCGCGATCGAGCACAAGCAGCGGCGCACGGTGGCGCTCGGCGAGCACGTCACTTTGCAGTTCGAGGACGAGCTCACGGTGCGCTACCAGGTCCAGGAGATGCTGCGCATCGAGCGCATCTTCGAGGAGGAAGGGATTCGCGGCGAGCTGGATGCCTACAATCCGCTGGTTCCCGATGGCACCAACTGGAAGGCGACGATGCTGCTCGAATATCCCGACGTGGAAGAGCGGCGCCGGCGCCTGGCCGAGCTGAAGGGCATCGAGCGGCGAGTCTGGGTGCAGGTCGCCGGTTGCGAGCGGGTGAGCGCCATTGCCGACGAAGATCTCGAGCGGGAGAACGAGGAGAAGACCGCCTCGGTTCACTTTCTCCGGTTCGAGCTGAACCCGCAGATGCGCGAGCGGGTGAAGCAGGGCGTCGCAATTTCGGTGGGGGTCGACCACCCGGCATATACGGTCAGCGTGCAAGCGAGTCCTGCAACTCGCGAGGCACTCGCCCAGGACCTCGCGTGAAGCGGCTGATTGGCTTCGTGGCACTCGGGGTGTGCCACACGCTCGCGCTTGGCCAGTTCAAGTCGGAATGGGAACAGGAGCAGGACCGGCGCAACTGGCGCGAGCGCGAAGTGCGGCTGCCCGCCTATCCGAAAGCCGACGGCCTGGTCGAATTCCAGGTGAGCGCCGCGTCCGATTTCCGTTTCTTCGTCGATCGCTCATCGATCTCGGTCGGCGACGACGGCGTGGTTCGCTACACGCTCGTGGCGCGAAGCTCTGCCGGCGCCGAGAACGTGAGCTACGAGGGCATTCGCTGTCAGGCGGGCACCTACCGCGTCTACGCCTACGGCAACCAGTCGGCCGCATCGTGGTCACCACGGGAATCCGACTGGCGGCCGATCGAGCAAAAGACCTTGCATCGCCAGCATCACGCGCTGTGGCGCGAGTATTTCTGCCCCCATCGCGTGCCGATCTGGGATGCTGCGGAGGGCCTGGATGCGCTCGCGCGCGGCGGCCACCCGCGACTCGGCGCAGGAATCGGCCTGACGCGTTGACTCGCTAGAGCAGGACCAGATTGTCGCGGTGGATCAGTTCCGGCTCGTCGACGTATCCGAGCAGGGTCTCGATCTCGCTCGATGCGTGCCGCATGATCATGCGGCTTTCCGCGGCCGAATAATTCACCAGGCCGCGGGCGATCTCTCTTCCGTGCGCGTCGTCGCAGGCGACTACGTCGCCGCGCTGGAATTCTCCCCGCACCTCGGTGACGCCGATCGGCAGCAGGCTCTTGCCGTTTTGCGCCAGTGCCTTGACGGCGCCCGCATCGAGCCGCAGGCGTCCGGCGACGTTCAGTTGGTCGGCGACCCACTGCTTGCGCGCTGCGAGGGGCTCGGTTTGCGCCACCAGCACGGTGCCGATGCGCTCTCCCCGGGCAAGCCTGGGCAGCACGTCGGGCTCGCGGCCGGATGCAATGACCGTGTGAGCGCCGCTGCGTGCCGCGCGCTTGGCTGCCAGCACCTTGGTGATCATGCCGCCAAGGCCGAGCTGCGATCCGGCGCCGCCAGCGAACTCTTCCAGCCTGGGATCGCCGGCAAGTGCTTCGGCAAGCAGCTTGGCGTCGGAATTGCGTCGCGGGTCGGCGTCGAACAGCCCTTCCTGGTCGGTGAGGATCACCAGCACTTCGGCTTCCACCAGGTTCGTGACGAGGGCGCCGAGGGTGTCGTTGTCGCCAACGCGGATCTCGTCCGTCACCACCGTATCGTTCTCGTTGATGACCGGGATCACACCAAGCGAGAGAAGCGTTCGCAGCGTCGAGCGCGCATTCAGATAGCGCTCGCGGTCGGCCATGTCGGCGTGCGTCAGCAGCACCTGCGCGGTGGTCAGGCCATGTTCCCGAAAGCACGTCTCGTAGCATTGCGCGAGCCCCATCTGCCCGACGGCCGCCGCCGCCTGCAGTTCATGCATCGCGTGCGGACGCCGGGTCCAGCCCAGGCGTTGCATGCCGGCGGCGATCGCGCCGGAAGAAACCAGAATGCAGCGCTTGCCGCCTCGTTGCAGTTCGGCAATCTGCGAGGCCCATCGCGCGATCGCCTGTACGTCCAGCCCGCGACCGTCGTTGGTCACCAGCGAGGAGCCGACCTTGACGACCAGCGTCTTTGCTGCGGCAACGGGCGGGCTCATGGCTGTGCGGGTGTTCGCTCGCCACGTGGCGCTCGGCGCGTGGCGCGCTTTCGGGTGGTGGCGAGGTAGCGGTACGCTTCGGCGCAGACCGCGCGGCATCCTTCGCCGGTAAGAGCGGATACGCGAAACGAAGGCCCGCGCCAGCGCAGCGTACGCAGCACGCGGCGGATGCGGGCATCGGCGTCGGGAGCCATGTCGATCTTGTTGAAAACGAGCCAGCGCGGCTTTCGATGCAGCCCGGGATCGAATTTCTTCAGTTCTGCGGCAATCGCCTTGGCGTCGCGGGCGGGGTCGGCCTCCGGATCGGCGGGCGCGATGTCCACCAGGTGCAGCAGCAATTCGGTCCTTGCGAGGTGGCGCAGGAATTGATGCCCGAGCCCTGCGCCCTCCGCTGCGCCCTCGATCAATCCCGGAATGTCGGCGACCACGAAGCTCGCCTGATGGTCGATCCGCACCACGCCGAGCGAAGGGTCGAGCGTGGTGAACGGATAATCGGCGACTTTCGGGCGCGCGCTCGACACCGCGCGCAGAAACGTCGACTTGCCCGCGTTCGGCAGGCCAAGCAGGCCGACGTCGGCGAGCAGGCGCAGCTCGAGCGCAAGCACGCGGCTTTCCCCGGGTTCCCCGCGCGTGAACTGGCGCGGCGATCGATTGATGCTCGACTTGAAGTGAATGTTCCCCAGACCGCCGCGGCCGCCCTTCGCCAGCACCGCGCGCATGCCGTCCTTGTCCAGGTCGG
>DASUMM010000345.1:0-4276 GCA_036277655.1 Burkholderiales bacterium
CTTGTGAAGGCGCACCAAGGAACCACCTTGCGGGCAACAAAAGCGTGGTCCGGAAGGCTCATGCGGAATTGCCGCCGGCGTCACACCGGGCCACCCGAAAGAAGCTTGTGCCGCAGGTTTGCAATTTCGGCATCGGTGAGCAGCCGCGCGACCATCGGAAAGAGTTCCTGCTCCTCACGCTCGAGATGCGCGAGATAGCCTTCGATGAACGTGCGGAAGCTTTCAACGTCGATCGGCGCCGGCTGGCCCGCTTCCACCTGCTCCAGCACCCGCCGGACCGCTTCCCAGGATCGTTCCAGCGCACGATGCTCGGCGCGGAGCAGCTCGGTGAGCTCGCGCAGGCACACCGGATCGGAGCCGGCCATCGTCTCGAGAAGCGCCGGGAACAGCGTCGTCTCTTCGTCGTCGTGATGCGCATACATCCTTGATTCGATCTCGAGGCGCAGCGCGGCCGCTCGATTGCCAACCGCGGCATCGAACTCGCCGGCGAAAAGGTCCCGCGCCAGCCGGCGCAGCCGTTCGCATCGCTCGCGCATCGCGCGGTCGACCGCGAGCACGCTTTGCAGGGGGTTGGACGAGTCGTTCACCGGCTGTGATAGAAATACTGCCCGCCCGCCATGTCAATCACCCCTTTCCCGGCTGATCCGATATGACGACCGTGCGCCAGCTCGCCGACCAGGCGTTCTCGCGTGCCGCAGGCGCCGGACTCATCGAGGGAAACAGCGTTCGCCTGCTGCGCGATGCGCGCGAGAATTATCCCGCATGGCTCGAGGCGATCGCAGCGGCCGAGCGCCATATCCATTTCGAGAACTACATTTTCTACGAGGACGAAACCGGCGAGCGGTTCGCTGCCGCGCTCGGCGAAAAGGCCCGCCAGGGCGTCAGCGTGCGCATCGTGTACGACTGGCTGGGCTGCCTTGGCACCGCCTCGCGCGGGTTCTGGAACCGCTTGCGCGCGAGCGGAGTCGAAGTGCGCGCCTACAACCCGCCGCGCCTGGAGTCGCCGCTCGGATGGCTCTCGCGCGATCATCGCAAGATGCTCGCTGTGGACAGTGAGGTCGGATTCATCACCGGGCTTTGCGTCGGCAAGCGCTGGGAAGGGTATCCGGAGAAGAAAATCGACGCCTGGCGCGACACCGGCATCGAAGTGCGCGGGCCCGCCGTGGCGGAAATCGAGCTTGCGTTCGCGCAGGTGTGGGCAATGACCGGCAAGCCGCTTTCGCAGGAGCGCATGGTGAGCCAGCCGGCGGGCAGCGCGGCGCTTCGCATCGTCGCCTCGGTGCCCGCGACCGCCGGCATGATCCGCGTCGATCAGCTGATTGCGGCCCTCGCTCGCGAGCGGCTGTGGCTCACCGACGCTTACTACGCCGGCACGGCCGCTTTCGTCGAAGGGCTCGGAGCGGCAGCGAAGGATGGCGTGGACGTGCGGCTGCTGATGCCCAACGCCACCGATGTGCCGCTGATCCGGCCGCTTTCGCGCGCCGGCTATCGGCCGCTGCTCGAGTCCGGCGTGCGAGTCTTCGAGTGGAACGGCCCCATGCTGCATGCGAAGACCGCGGTGGCGGATGGCCGCTGGGCGCGCGTCGGCTCGACGAACCTCAACATCGCGAGCTGGCTGGGGAATTGCGAGCTGGACGCGGTGATCGAGGACCGCACATTCGCCGAGCAGATGGAACAGATGTACCTCGAAGACCTGAGGAACGCCACCGAGATCGTGCTCGACGAAAGGCACAAGCCGCAGGCGAGCGTCGAGCGGCCCCGTCCTGCGGCGCCGCGCACCGGCGGCCGAGGAAGCGCCGGGCGCGCCGCGGCAGGCGCCGTGCGGATTGGTAATGTCATCGGCGCTGCGTTCACCAATCGGCGCGCGCTCGGCCCGATCGAGGCGCGGCTTGCGTTCAGCTCGGGGCTCGCGCTTTGCGCGCTGGCGATCGTGTTCGCTCTGGTGCCGGAAGCGCTCGCTTATCCGCTCGTCGCGATCGCAATCTGGGGCGGCATCGCGCTCATCTACAAAGGCATTCGGCTGCGGCAAGAGCGGAAGAAGAAAAGCCCGGCTGCTGCGCCGCAGCCTCTGGCAAAGCGCTGAGGCTTCACATCCATCAAAGCCGGCGGTGCTACGCGACACCCTCGCGCGCAGGGCGCTCGCCAAGGAGCACGCTCACCTTATGGACGGCGCCGTCATCGACGAGCGCGATGCGAACCGGTTCCCCTGGCAACGTCTTGCCGTCCATTTCGGCGTGAGTCACGCCACCGTGGACGCCGTGCGGGTTTTGGACCGCAATCTCGTAGCGCGCAGAGCCGTGCCGGAGCACGAATTCGAACCCGGGCCAAGCCTTCGGAATGCACGGGTCGATTACCAGGAACTTTCCGGCGCGACGAACGCCCAGGATTGCTTCGAGGCCTGCGCGGTATAACCATCCGGCGGATCCGGTGTACCAGGTCCATCCGCCGCGGCCGAGATGCGGCGCGACGGAGTAGACGTCCGCTGCCACGGCGTACGGCTCCACCTTGTAGCGCTGCACGTCGGCTCGCGTGCTCGAGTGGTTGATCGGATTGAGAAGCGAGAACAATTGCGCCGCCCGGTCGCCCTGCCCCAGCTGGGCGAAGGCCATCACCGACCACGCGGCCGCATGCGTGTATTGGCCGCCGTTTTCGCGGATGCCGGGCGGATAGCCCTTGATGTATCCGGGATCGAGCGGCGTGTGCTCGAAGGGCGGTGCGAAAAGGAGCGCGACGCCGGCCTGCGCGCGCACGAGTTGCTCCTCGACTGCGGACATCGCGCGCAGCGCGCGCTCCGGATCGGCGGCGCCCGAAAGTACGCCCCAGGATTGCGCAATCGAGTCGATCCGGCATTCGTCGCTCGTGTAGGAGCCGAGCGGCGTGCCGTCGTCATAGTAGCCGCGGCGATACCAATCGCCGTCCCAGCCGTCGCGTTCAAGCGAGGTCTTTAGCGCTGCCGCATGTGCGCGCCACTTCGCGGCGCGGGCCTCTTCGCCGCGTGCGCTCGCGAACGGCGCGAACGCCGAGAGCGTCGCATACAGGAACCAGCCGAGCCAGACGCTCTCGCCTTTGCCGTGCTCGCCGACGCGGTTCATGCCGTCGTTCCAGTCGCCGGTGCCGATCAACGGCAAGCCATGCTCGCCGACGGCGAGGCTCGCATCGAGTGCGAGCGCGCAATGCTCGAAGAGCGAAGCGCTTTCGTCAGCGTTTGCGGGCTGGAAGTACGAATCGTGCTCCCCGGGGCGCAACGCCGGACCCTCCAGGAACGGAACCGACTCGTCCAGCACGGCGGGATCGCCAGCGGTCTCGACATAGTGCGCGACGGCGTACGCCAGCCATGCCCGGTCATCCGAGATGCGCGTGCGCACGCCGTGGCCCGAATGCGGCAACCACCAGTGCTGCACATCGCCTTCGACGAACTGTCTTGCGGCCGCGCGCAGCAGGTGGGCGCGGGTCGTCTGCGGCTGCGACAGCGCGAGCGCCATGCCGTCCTGCAACTGGTCGCGAAAGCCGTACGCGCCGCTCGCCTGGTAGAACGCCGAGCGCGCCCACAGGCGGCAGGCGAGCGTCTGGTAGAGCATCCAGCGATTGAGCATGAGGTCGATCGAGCGGTCCGGCGTTTTCACCTGTACCGCCCCAAGCAAATCGTCCCAGTACGCAATGACGTCGCGCAGCACGCGATCGAGGTCGGCTTTGCGGTAACGCGCAATCAACGAGCGCGCTTCGGCGCGACTCGACGCCGCGCCCAGAAAGAAAACGATCTCGACACTGCCCTGCGGCTCGAGCTCCACGCGCGTCTGCAGCACAGCGCAGGGATCGAGCCCGGCACCGGCGCGCTGCGCCAGCGCCTCCTCCGTGGCAAGCGCAGCCGGACGGTCAAGAGCGCCGTTGCGTCCGAGGAACTCGCGCCGGTCGCACGTCCAGGCATCCTGCCGCCCGCCCAGATCGGCAAAAGCGACGCGCGATCCGAACGTCAGGTTCCACGGGTTGCGCGCGAGCAGCGCGCCGGTGTCGGCGTCGGTTTCCGTCACCACCGAAAACGCCGAGGAAGCGCGCGAGGGGCCGAGCACCCACTCGACATACGCGGTGATGCTCAGGCGACGCCGGCGCCCCGAGGTATTGCGGATCGTCAGCCGCGAGATCTTGATCGGGTCCTCGAGCGGCACGTACTGAAGCAAATCGAGCGCGACGCCGTGCGCAGCGTGCTCGAAGCGGCTGTAGCCCTGACCATGCCTTGCGACATAGGGCGCCACCTCGTCGCGGATCGGCAATGCCGTCG
>DASUMM010000346.1:0-8401 GCA_036277655.1 Burkholderiales bacterium
TGCACCAGCACCACATGGCTCACGTTCGGCAGGATGTGCACGAAGATGCGCGAGGCGTGCGACGCGCCGATCGCATGCGCCGCGCGCACGTAGTCGCGCGCAATGTGCTTCAGGTATTCGGCGCGCACCAGCCGGTAGGTCCCGGTCCAGCCGGTGAGGCCGAGGATCAGGATCACCGTCGCGATGCCGCGACCGAATACCGCGGCGAACGCGAAGATGAGGAGGATCCCCGGAATCGCGGTGAAGACGTTGTAGACCCACTCGAGCGCGTCGCCGACCCAGCGGCCGAAATAGCCGGCGAGCGCGCCGGCGAGCGTGCCGATCAGCGTCGCCACGAGCGCTGCGAAGACGCCGACGAAGATCGAGATCTGCGAGCCCTTGATCGCCTTCGCCCACACGTCGCGCCCGAAGCGGTCGCCGCCGGCGAACAGCGTCTCGCTGCGCGGCGGCTCGACCTGCGCGATTCTCTCCGCCCGCTCGTTCCATTCCCGGTAGCGCGGCGCGAGCGGGTCGACGTCGGAGATATCGAGCGGCTTGCGGTCTTTTGCGACCTGGATGCCGGCCATCGCCTGCGCTTCCACGTTCTCGCGCTCACCGACGATGCGCGGAAACGCATACGGCACCCCTTTTTCCACCTGCCAGTCGGCGGCGACGAAGCCGGCTGCCGAAGCGAGAATCAGCAGGAAAAACCCGAGCACCACCGCAAGCGAGCCTAGGCCGACGCGATCCTCGCGCAGCCTTCGCCAGGCGCCGCTCCACACGCCGGCGGATCGCACGGCCGCCGGGGCGGCTTCGCTTCCCAGGACCGCGCTCATCGCTAGCGCAGCACCACGCGTGGATCGACCAGCCGGTAGAGCAAGTCGGCGCCGAGGTTGATCAGCATCGTCAGCACCGCAAGGTAGATCGTCACCGCCTGGATCACCGGGTAGTCGCTGCGGTTGACCGCGAGGAACACTTCGCGCCCGAGGCCCGGAATCGAGAAGAACACCTCGATCAGAAACGAGCCGACGAAGATCGAGGGCAGTTGCACCGCGACGTTCGTCAGGATCGGAATCATGGCGTTGCGCAGCACATGCTTGAACATGACGACCCGCTCAGTCAGGCCCTTGGCGCGCGCGGTGCGCACGTAGTCGTGGTGGATCTCGTCGAGGAAGAACGTGCGATAGAGCCGCGTCTGCGGTGCGAGGCTCACGAACACCGCGAGGATCACCGGCAGCGGGGCGTACTTCACCAGGTTCGTCCACACCTGGTCGCTCCAGCCCTGCACCGGGAACCAGCCGAGCAGGAAGCCGAACACGTACTGGCCGAAGATGATGTAGACGAGGAACGAGATCGACATCGCCACCACGCAGATGGCGACGATCGCGCGGTCGGCAAGCGAGCCGCGCACGTAGGCGACGAACATCGCGATCGGAATGGCGAGCAGCACATCGAGCAGCAGGATCGGGATCATCACCGTCAGCGTTGCCGGAAGGCGCGAGGTGAAGATGCTCGACACCGATTCCTTCGTCATCCAGCTCTGGCCGAAGTCGAACGTGAAAATCTGCTTGAGGAAAATCCCGAGCTGCACCCACCACGGCTGGTCCAGGCCGAGCTGCCTGCGGATGTTCTCGATCTGCTGCGGGTCAGCGATCTGGCCGGCGAGGATCTCGGAGGGATCGCCGCCGAAGAACTTGAACAGGAAGAAGACGAGCAGGATGACGCCCGCAAGCGTCGGGACCATCTGCCACAGGCGGCGGACGAGGTAGGCGATCATCGAAACGAAGCGCCAAGCGTATCATCGCGGCATGCGTGCGCTCGCGCTGGTCCTGCTGCTCTTTGCCTCGATTCACCCGGCGATCGCGCAGGCGAACCCGAAGGTCCTGCGTTACGCCTTCGTAGTCGCCGAGACCGGATTCGATCCGGCGCAGATCAACGACCTCTACTCGAGCGTGATCCTCGGGCACATCTTCGATGCGCCTTACGCGTACGACTACCTGGCACGCCCGGCGAAAGTGCGGCCGAACACGGCGGCTGCGCTGCCGGAAGTGTCGGCCGACGGCCGCACCTGGACCATCCGCATCCGTCCGGGAATTTTCTTCGCCGACGACCCGGCGTTCGGCGGCAAGAAGCGCGAGTTGATCGCCGAGGACTACGTGTACTCGCTCAAGCGGCATTTCGATCCGAAGGTGAAGTCGCCGAACATTTACCTGGTGCAGAAAGCGATCGCCGGCATGGAGGAGGTGCGCCAGGCGGCAACGAAGAGCGGGAAGTTCGACTACGACCGCGAGGTCGAGGGCGTGAAGGCGCTCGACCGCTACACCTATCGGATCCAGCTCGCCGAGCCGGCGCCGAACCTGCTCTATTACCTGACGTACTGCAACCTGATGTGCGCGGTGGCGCGCGAAGTGGTCGAGGCTGCCGGCGATCGCATCATGGAACGGCCGGTCGGCACCAACGCCTTCCGCATCGCGCAGTGGAAGCGCTCGTCGCGCATCGTGCTCGAACGCAATCCGAACTATCGCGAGCAGGTCTTCGACTTCGAAGCGCCCGCGGGCGACGCGGTGAAGCAGGCGATTGCGGCGAGGCTCAAGGGCCGCCGTCTGCCGATGATCGATCGCGTCGAGGTGTACATCGTAGAAGAATCGCAGCCGCGGTGGCTGGCGTTCCTGAACGGCGAGCACGATCTCCTTCCCGGCGTGCCCGCCGAATACATCAACCTCGCGGTGCCGAACGGAAAGCTCGCGCCGAATCTGCAGAAGGCGGGAATCCAGCTCGAGCGCACGCCGGAGCTCGACCTCGCGTTCTTCTACTTCGGCATGGAGCACCCGGTCGTCGGCGGCTACACGCCGGAGAAGGTGGCGTTACGGCGCGCGATCGCGCTCGGCTTCGACATCGAGACTGCAATCCGCCAGATCTGGCGTGGGCAGGCCGTCCCCGCACAGTCGACCGTGCCGCCGGGTTCGTTCGGCCACGATCCGGCGCTCGCGGGTCCGCTCGCCGAATACAGCCCGGCGCGGGCGAGGGCCTTGCTCGACACGTTCGGCTACGTCGACAAGGACGGCGATGGCTATCGCGACCTGCCGGACGGCTCGCGTCTCACGATCGAGGTTGCGTCGGCACCCGACAGCCAGGGAAAGCTGGTCGACGAAGTGTGGCGCAGGAGCATGGAGAAAATCGGCGTTCGCCTCGACTACCGCAAGGCAAAGTGGCCCGAGCTGCTGCGCGAGTCGCGCGCCGGCCGGCTGATGATCTGGAACCTCGGCTGGAGCGCGGCGATTCCCGATGCCGAGCCGTTCTACCAGATCCTCTACGGGCCGAACGCCGGGCAGGCGAACCATTCGCGCTTCAACCTGCCGCAATGGAACAGCCTTTTTGACAAGGCGAAGCTGCTGCCCGACTCTCCCGAGCGCACCGCGCTCTTCCGCGAGATGGACAAGCTCTTCTTCGCCTATGCGCCAATGCGGCCGCTCGTGCACCGGATCAGCACCGGCCTGGCGCATCCGTGGCTGATCGGCTACCAGAAGCACCCGACGTCGCGCGAATTCTGGAAATACGTCGATATCGACACCGAGGCGCTTAAGCGCGCGAAGAAGTAGCTACGGCTTCGTCGGGCGAAAGTCCGGGTGCCCCGCCTGCCACAGCAGGAACGAATAGATGTCGGTGATCTGGCGATGGCGTTGTGCCTTGGTGTCGCCGACGCCGTGCCCGCCTTCGTAATCGAGATCCAGCAGCACCGGCTTGCCGGAAGTGCTCGCGGCGAGCAGGCGCGCCGCCATTTTCGAGGAGTGCCACACATCCACGCGAGGATCGTTCACGCCGTGCGTGAGCAGCACGGCCGGGTAGTGCGTACCCTCGCGCACATGGTGGTACGGGCTCATCGCGAGCAGCGCGCGAAACTCCTCCGCCTTCTTGACCGTGCCGAACTCCGGGATGTTTGGAATGCCGTTCGCCGTCGTCTCCGCGCGCACCGTATCGAGCACACCGACCGCAGACACCACGGCGCCGAACAGATCCGGCCGCTCGGTCATCGCACGCCCGACCAGGATTCCGCCTGCGCTGCCGCCAAGAATGCCCAGGCGCGCAGCATCGGTGTATCGATGCGCGATCAGATACTCGGCGCAGGCGATGAAATCCTTCCAGCTGTTCGGTTTCGTCGCCTTGAAGCCGGCCTTGTACCACTGCTCGCCGTAGACGCCGCTGCCGCGCACGTTGGCGACCGCGTAGACGCCGCCGCGCTCGAGCCATGCAAGCCGCGTCGGCCCGAAGCTCGGCTCCTCGGTCGCCCCATAGGCGCCGTAGCCGTAGAGGAGCGCTGGGTTGGTTCCATCGAGCTTCACGTCCTCGCGATGGATGATGGAGAGCGGAACGAGCGCCCCGTCGTGGCTCTTCACCTTGACTTCGGTCGTGCGCAACCCCTGCGGCGCGTCGTGCGGACCGAGCGGCTGCAGCTTCGTGTTCGTCGCGCTGCCGTTGGCGTCGATGGAGTAGATTTCGCGCGCGCGCGTCCAGGAGCTGAGACCTGCGATCGCGCCGGGGATTCGCGGCGATACCGAAAGCATCGTAGCGGCGCCTTCGTGCGGCAACTTCACTTCACGCGCTTCGTGCGCACCCCAGGCGAGCCGCCGGATGCGCTTTACCGCACCGTCGCGCGCCTCGAAGTACAACGCATCGCGCGCGGCGGCGATCGAGAAGAGCACTTCTTCGGAAGCAGGCACCACCGTCTTGGCGGTGCGGATGTAGGGACGCGCAAGGCGCGTGCGAACCACCGCATAGCGCGGGCTGGCCGCATACGTCATCAGGTAGATGTCGTCGCCGTGCACCGCGAAATCGGTGACCTTGTGCGAGCGATCGCAGATCAGCACCCAGGGCGTATTGCGCTTGCCGACCTTCTCGAGCGGCGCGGCATAGAGCGTGATCTCGCGCTGCACGCCGGCGTAGATTGCGGCGATCGCATAGCGCGATCCGGGCGTGACGATCACATACGGAAAATCGGTGCGTGGGACGGTCACGCGCGGCGAGACGTCGGGGCCGAGCACCAGGGTGTCGCGCTCGGGAGCTTCGCCTACGCGATGCAGCCAGACGCGACCGTTCTGATAGCGCTCGGTCACCGGCATCCTGGGGCCGAGCTTCTGTTGCCGAAGGTAGAAGAACGAGCGCGCATCGTGCCGCCAGCTGATGCCGGGAAACTGCGCCCGGTCGATCGGCTTCCCGATCGGCTTGCGCGTCGCGGTTTCGATCACGTGGATGGAGGCGTCTTCGGACCCGGCAGGCGAGATGCCGAACGCAACCAGCTTCGCATCCGGCGACGGCATGAAATAGTTGATTGCGTGCGGGCGGCCGCGCTCCTTCTGCCAGTCGTCGGGGTCGGCGAGCAACCGCTCCTCGCCCGAAGGCAGGCGCACGAAGAGCTTGTAGGTGTTGTCCTTCGCGCCGCGCCGGGTGAAGAAAAACTCGCCGCCTTGCGTGCGCCGCACTTCGCCGACGCGGGATTGCACCGCCTCGTCCAGCTCGACGATCCGCCGGCGCAGTGCCGCGTATCCCGGCAGCGCCTCGAGCGTGCCGCGCGCATGGGTGGCGTGCGCCTTCATCCAGGCGGCTACTTCCGGGTTCTTCGTGTCTTCGAGTGCGCGGTAAGGATCGTCGACGAGCGTGCCGAAGAACGTCTGCGGGACGTTCTGCGCCGGAAATACGGGCAGCGCCTGCGCGGCGGCGCCGAACGATAGCGACCCGGCGAGGATCGCGCCCATCACATTTTTGCCGGAAAGAGACATGGCAGTGCGCGGGGATTCTAGCGAGCAGTTTCTTCCCGGCTTGGACAGCGCCGTCGGGTTCATGGTTACATTTGCCGCGTGAGCTATCCGGAGGCAAGACCGCTGGGCCGAAGGGTTACCGGGCTGCTGCTCGTCGGCCTGCTGCACGTCGTGCTCATCTACGCGCTGACCCAAGGCCTTGCGCGCAAGGTGATCGAGGTCGTGCGCAATCCGCTCGAAGTGAAGATCGTCGAGACGGTGAAGCCGCCCGTGGAGAAGCCTCCGCCGCTGCCGGCGCCGAAGATCGCGCCGCCCGCGCTGCCTCGGATTGCTCCGCCCGAGGTGAAAGTGCAGCCGCCGCCCCCGCCAGCGCTTCCCTCCGTCTCGCCGGTGAAACCCGCCGAGCCCGCTCCGGCGCCTGCGCCGGCTGCGGCCGCTCCCGCTCCGCCGCAACCCGCCGCCGGGTCAGGGCAGGGCGTGGCAGCAGCGAAACCGCACGTGCCGGTGCGAACTGCCGCGGTGGTCGATGCGCGGGCATGCGAAAAGCCGAGATACCCTCCGGCCTCGGTGCGGGCGAACGAAACCGGCACGGTGCTGCTCAGCTTTCTGATCGACGTCACGGGCAGGGTGCTCGAGAGCCGGGTGGATCGTTCGTCGGGCTTCCATCGGCTCGACGAGGCTGCGCGCAACGGCCTCGCGCTGTGCAAGTTCAGGCCGGCGACCGTCGACGGCAAACCGGAGCAATCGTGGGCGAAGATCGAATACGAATGGAAGCTGGTCGACTGAAGCTTTTCCTCGCGGCGCTGGTCTTCTTTCTTTCGGCATCCCTGATGCCGATGGCGTTCGCGCAGGCTCCCGCCGCCCCGACGCCGCAGATCGCGAAGGAGGTCGTCGAAAACCCTTATGGTCTCGAAGCACTCTGGCGGCAGGGCGATTTCGTCGCGCGCGGAACGCTGATCGTGCTGCTCGTCATGTCGATCGGATCCTGGTACATCGCGATTCTCAAGCTCCTCGAGCAGCAGAGGCTCCTGCGCCAGGCGAAAGAAGCGGAGGAGAAATTTCCGCGCGCGGCCTCCGTTTTGGAGATGGTGGCTGCGTTGCATCCGGAAAGCGCCTTTCGCTCGATCGCCGAGACCGGTCGCGAGGCGGCCGAGCGGCATGGTGGCGCGCAGGTCGACCTGCACACGTGGGTCGGCATGGCGCTGCAACGTGCGATCGATCGCGTGGCGAACCGTCTGCAAGGCGGGCTCGCGTTTCTCGCCACGGTGGGCTCGACTGCGCCGTTCGTCGGCCTCTTCGGCACGGTGTGGGGCATTTATCACGCGCTGACCGCGATCGGCATCGCGGGACAAGCATCGATCGACAAGGTCGCCGGGCCGGTGGGAGAAGCGTTGATCATGACGGCGTTCGGTCTCGCGGTCGCGGTTCCTGCCGTGCTCGCCTATAACTGGCTGGTGCGGCGAAACAAGGTCGTGCTCGAACGCCTGCGGGATTTCGCCGGCGGCGTGCACATGGCGCTCCTCGGCGGCGCGCAGAAGAAATCCGGCTGACATGGCGATCTCGCTCGGGCCCAGCGAAGATTCCGACGACCTCGTCGCTTCGATCAACACCACGCCCCTCGTCGACGTGATGCTGGTGCTGCTGATCATTTTCCTGATCACGATTCCGGTCGTCACCGCGACGGTTCCGGTCTCGCTGCCGAAGGAGCGCAACCAGCCGACGCAGACGCGGCCGGAGAACGTGACGATCGCGGTCAGCCGGGACGGTGATGTGTTCTGGAACGACCAGCTGGTCGCCGACGAGCAGAAGCTCCTCGAGCGGCTGAAGGCGCTGGCGCAGAAGAATCCGCAGCCGGAGGTGCACGTGCGCGGCGACGAGGACGGTCGCTATGAATTCGTCGGCCGCGTGGTCGCCGCATGCCAGCGCGCAGGCATCCTGAAGATCGGCTTTCTGGTCGAGCCGCCGGCGAGAGGCGGCTAGCCGATGGATTTCCTGACCGGCGCTCCCGAGCGCGAACCCGATGTGATGCTCGACATCAACACGACGCCGCTCATCGACGTGATGCTGGTGCTGATCATCATGCTGATCATCACGATTCCGATCCAGACGCACGCAGTGAAGCTCAACATGCCGACCGGCAATCCGCCGCCTTCGCCGCCCGAGGTCATCACGCTCGAAGTCGATTTCGACGGCACGCTGATCTGGAACGGCGAAGTGCTCCAGAGCCGCGAGGAACTGGAAGCGCGCCTGCGTGGCGCTGCGGCGATGCCGGTGCAGCCGGACGTGCACCTGCGCCCGAACCGGCTCGCGAACTACGGCTCGGTCGCCGCGGTGATGGCGTCGGCGCAGCGGCTGGGAGTGACGAAGATCGGCCTTGCCGGCAGCGGCCCTGCAGCTCCCTGAGCGCGCGATGCGGTGGCGCGTATTCCTTGCTGTTCTGTGCTTTAGCAGCGTCGCGCATGCGCAGGCTCCGGGCGTTCGGCCTGAGATCGGCAAGCCGATCCAGCAGGCCTCCGACCTGATCCGGGCGAAGCGCGGCAAGGAAGCGCTGGCGCGGGCACGAGAGGCACAGGCGGTACCGAACAAGACCGCGTACGAGCAGTACCTGATCGATCGCGTGCTCGGGCTCTCGCACGAAGCCACGGGCGACCACGCTGCGGCAGCAAAGG
>DASUMM010000347.1:0-2819 GCA_036277655.1 Burkholderiales bacterium
ACCACGCCAGACCCGTAGCCACCGCGGCGCAGAGCGCCAGCGCACCGAAATTCATTGTCATTGGCCATGTCTCCGAAATCTTCGAAAGAGGATTTCCCGGACAGGGACACCTGCACCGCGAAGTGTCCGCGCCATCGGTCCTGAACACGCACGGCTACGCCTGACTACGCCTCCGTCGCGCCGAAGGCGCGAAAGGCCCTCCGGTCAGCAACCGGAAGCGTGCATTTTTCATCCCAAGGTTGTCAAGTCGCGCAAGGCGCGGAATTGGAAATGCGCGGGGTCGACCGTACCGCCAAAGAAACGGCGGCACCTTGCGGCGCCGCCAGACTTTCAACTTCGACTGGACACGAGGCTCAGTGTGCGGTCAGGCCGGAGCCGTCTTCCTCGACCGCAGGCTCAGCCGCCACCGCGGGTTCCGCGACCTTGGCCTTCTCCTCGTCCCACTCGATCGGCTCGGGCATCCGCACCAGGGCACGGGCCAAAACCTCGTCCATCCGCGAGACCGGAATGATCTCCAGTCCCTTCTTGATGTTGTCGCTGATCTCGACGAGGTCCTTGGCGTTCTCCTCGGGGATCAGCACGGTCTTGATGCCGCCGCGCGCGGCCGCCAGCAGCTTCTCTTTCAGGCCACCGATCGGCAACACGCGTCCGCGCAGCGTGATCTCGCCGGTCATCGCGACGTCGCGGCGCACCGCTATGCCGGTCATCACCGAAACGATCGCCGTCACCATGGCGACGCCGGCAGACGGTCCATCCTTCGGCGTCGCGCCCTCCGGCACGTGGACGTGGATGTCCTTCTTGTCGAAGGACGGCGGTTCGATGCCGAAGGCCATCGCGCGCATACGCACGTAGGACGCCGCAGCTGAGATCGATTCCTTCATTACGTCGCGCAGGTTACCGGTGACCGTCATCTTGCCCTTGCCGGGCATCATAGCGGCCTCGATGGTGAGCAGCTCGCCGCCGACGTCGGTCCAGGCCAGGCCGGTGACGACACCGATCTGATCCTCGGCTTCGAGTTCGCCGTAGCGATACTTCGGCACGCCGAGGAAATCGGCGATCCCCTTGGTATCGACCAGGATCGACTTCTTCTGCGTGAGCGTCAGCTCCTTCACGGCCTTGCGGACCAGCGTGGAGAGCTCGCGCTCGAGGTTGCGCACGCCGGCTTCCCGCGTGTAGCGGCGGATCAGCAGTAGCAGGGCCTCGTCGTCGATCGACCATTCCTTCGCGTCGAGGCCGTGCTTGGCGACCGCCGCGGGAATGAGGTGCTTGCGCGCAATCTCGACCTTCTCATCCTCGGTGTAGCCGGGGATGCGGATGATCTCCATGCGGTCCATCAGGGGCGGCGGAATATTGAGCGTGTTCGCCGTGGTGATGAACATCACGTTCGACAGGTCGTAGTCCACCTCCAGATAGTGGTCGGCGAAGGTGCTGTTCTGCTCCGGGTCGAGCACCTCGAGCAGCGCTGACGATGGGTCGCCGCGGAAGTCCGCGCCCATCTTGTCGACTTCGTCGAGCAGGAAGAGCGGGTTCGAGGACTTCGCCTTGCGCATCGACTGGATGATCTTGCCGGGCATCGAGCCGATATAGGTGCGCCGGTGACCGCGGATCTCGGCCTCGTCACGCACGCCGCCGAGCGACACGCGCACGAAGTCGCGGCCGGTCGCCTTGGCGATCGACTTGCCGAGCGAGGTCTTGCCGACGCCCGGAGGTCCGACCAGGCACAAGATCGGGCCGGTCAGCTTGTTGGCCCGCTGCTGGACGGCGAGATACTCGACGATGCGCTCCTTGACCTTCTCGAGCCCGTAGTGATCGGAATCGAGAGTCTCCTGCGCGGCCTTGAGGTCCTTCTTGACCTTGGACTTCTTGTTCCACGGGATCGAAAGCAGCCAGTCGAGGTAGTTGCGCACGACGGTGGCTTCCGCCGACATCGGCGACATCTGGCGCAGCTTCTTGAGCTCGTGCTGCGCCTTCTCGCGCGCCTCCTTCGACAGCTTGGTCTTCTTGATCCTGTCCTCGATCTCGGCCAGCTCGTCCTTGCCTTCCTCGTCGCCGAGCTCCTTCTGAATCGCCTTCATCTGCTCGTTGAGGTAGTACTCGCGCTGGGTCTTCTCCATCTGCCGCTTGACGCGCGTGCGGATGCGCTTCTCGACCTGCAGGACCGAGATTTCGCTCTCCATCAGCCCCAGCACCTTCTCCAGGCGCTCGGTCACCGAGGGCGTCTCGAGGATGATCTGCTTGTCGGCGATCTTGACGGCGAGATGCGAGGCAACGGTATCGGCCAGCTTGGCGTAGTCGTCGATCTGTTGAACGACGCCCACCACCTCCGGCGACACCTTTTTGTTGAGCTTCACGTAGCTCTCGAACTCGTTGATGACCGAGCGCGCGAGCGCCTCGGCCTCCACCTGCTCGCCCGAACTGTCGGACAGCACGATGGCGTTGGCCTCGTAATAATCGGCCCGGTCGGTGTATTGCTCGACGCGCGCACGCGCGGCGCCTTCGACCAGCACCTTCACGGTGCCGTCGGGCAGCTTGAGCAGTTGCAGGACGCTGGCGAGCGTCCCGGTCTCGAAGATCGCGCCCGGCGCCGGATCGTCGTCCGATGCATTCTTCTGGGTCGCAAGCAGGATGAACGTGTCGGAGCGCATCACCTCTTCGAGCGCCTTAATCGACTTTTCACGGCCGACGAAGAGCGGCACGATCATGTGCGGGAATACGACGATGTCACGCAGCGGCAGGACCGGATAGGCCCTGGTCTCACCGGGAACAAGCGGCGGCTTTGGCTTGGCGCTGGTCATAGCCCGAATTCCTTATTGTTGTGC
>DASUMM010000348.1:0-4475 GCA_036277655.1 Burkholderiales bacterium
AGCGGGCGCAACGCCTTGAACCATTCGGTTCGATCCGACCGCCGCACTTCGGCCTGCAATTCGAGCAGCCAGGCCCACCCGTACGGGCGCTCGAACAGGCGCCCGGCCGGGCTTTCCAAGTAGGCAAGCTCGGCCGTGAGCGATTGCGGCGACAGGTGCGAATCCAACCGTGCAGCAATCTCGTTCGCCAGCGGAAGGTTCGGATGCATCCGCAGCACGCGCGCGAGCAGCCAGTGCATGTGCACGGCCGAGTGCCAGTCGTAGCTGCCGTAGAACGACGGATGCAGCTTGCGTGGCCGCATTTCGTCGTGCTCTCCCGTCAACAGATGATCGACCCTGCGCGGATACTCGCGCGTGACGTTCGCGAGCGCGACACGGGCGAAAGCGCCCGCCAGTTCCGCCGTCAGAGTCATGGCGCAGCCATTTTTGAGTCAGAATGCTACGTTAGAATCAAGACGATAGATGTCCCTCGACGTCGTCATTCTCGCTGCCGGCAAGGGCAAGCGCATGCGCTCGGCGCTGCCCAAAGTGTTGCATCCGCTTGCCGGCCGGCCGCTGCTCGCGCATGTGCTCGATACCGCCCGTGCACTGGCTCCGCGCAACATCTTCGTCGTGCACGGTCATGGCGGCGAGCAGGTAAAGGCGCTGTTCGAGTCGGTGCCGGTGCAGTGGATCGAGCAGGCCGAGCAGCTTGGCACCGGCCACGCGGTGATGCAGGCGCTGCCCCACGTCGCCGACGACGCCGAAGTGCTGGTGTTATGCGGCGACGTGCCGCTCATCCGCGCCGATACACTGCGGCGCCTCGCCGATGCGGCTCGCGGCGGCCTCGCGTTGCTGACGATCGAACCGCCCGACCCTTCCGGCTACGGGCGCATCGTGCGCGGGGCCGGCGGTGCTGTGGAGCGGATTGCGGAGCAGCGTGATGCGAGCCCGCAGGAGCTCGAGATCGGCGAAGTCAACGCCGGGTTTCTCGCCGCGCGCAAGTCGCGGCTCGCCGCGTGGCTGGCGAAAACGCGCAACGAAAATGCGCAGCGCGAGTACTACCTGACCGATGTGGTCGCGCTCGCGGTGCGGGAAGGCGCACCGGTCACCGCGGTGAAGGCCACCGACTGGCACGAAGCGATGGGCGTCAATTCACGCCAGGAACTGGCGCAACTCGAGCGCTCCTACCAGGCGATGCAGGCGGAGCGGCTGCTGGAGGCCGGCGCAACCATTGCCGATCCGGCACGCATCGACGTGCGCGGCGAAACGACCTGCGGCCGCGACGTCTGGATCGACGTCAATTGCGTGTTCGAAGGCCGGGTGGTGCTCGGCGACAACGTGCGCATCGGCCCCAACTGCCTGCTGCGCAACGTCGAGATCGGGGAGGGCAGCGAGATCCTCGGCTATTCGATGCTCTCGGGCGCGCGCGTCGGGGCGCGTTGCCGCGTCGGGCCCTACGCCAGGCTGCGTCCGGGCGCCGAGCTTGCCGAGGACGTGCACATCGGCAACTTCGTCGAAGTCAAGGCGAGCCGCTTCGGCACCGGCTCGAAGGCCAATCACCTTTCCTATATCGGCGATACCGAGGTCGGCGCGCGCGTCAATATCGGTGCCGGAACGATCACCTGCAACTATGACGGCGCCCTGAAGCATCGCACCGTGATCGAAGACGATTGCTTCATCGGCTCGGACGCGACGCTGGTCGCGCCGGTGCGGGTGACGAAAGGCTCCTACATCGGCGCCGGCTCGACGATCACGAAGGAAACGCCGCCCGGGCAGCTCACCGTCGCGCGCGCTCGGCAGGTCGCAGTGCCGGGCTGGCAACCGCCGAGGAAGAAGTAGCCATGTGCGGCATCGTCGGAGCGGCTTCGAAGCGCGACATCGTGCCGGTGCTGATCGAAGGGTTGCGCCGCCTGGAATACCGCGGCTACGACTCCTGCGGCGTGGCAACGCTCGTCCCTACTGGTCTTGAGCGCCTGCGCAGCGTGGCGCGAGTCGCCGATCTGGCCGGCAAAGTCTCGGAGCAGAAGATGGTCGCCGAGACCGGCATCGCGCATACGCGCTGGGCCACGCACGGCGCGCCGGTCACCGCGAACGCGCATCCGATCTTCTCGAATGACGAGATCGCGCTGGTGCACAACGGCATCATCGAAAACTTCGAGGAGCTGCGGGCCGAGCTGAAGGCGAAGGGCTACGCGTTCGAGACGCAGACCGACACCGAGGTGATCGCGCACCTGGTGCACAGCCTGTATTCGGGCAGCCTGCTCGAAGCCGTCCGCGCGGCGGTGAAGCGGCTTGCCGGCGCGTATGCGATCGCGGTGCTGTCGCGCCGCGAGCCGCACTGCGTGGTCGGTGCGCGTGCCGGCAGCCCGCTCGTGGTTGGCGAAGGCGCGGGCGAGATGTTCCTCGCCTCCGATGCGCTCGCGCTTGCCGGTACGACCGATCGCATCGCCTACCTCGAGGAAGGCGATGTCGCCGAGATCGGCTTGGAGCGCCTGCGCGTGATCGATGCGAGCGGCAAGGATGCGCTGCGCCGGATGCGGACCGTCAAGGTGGTCGGCGTCGCCGGCGACCTCGGTCCGTACCGCCATTTCATGCAGAAGGAGATCTTCGAGCAGCCGCGCGCGGTTGCCGACACGCTGGAGAGCATCGAGACGATCGCGCCGGCGCTTTTCGGCGATCCGGAAGGCCGGACGCTCGGCGGCGTGAAGTCGGTGCTCGTGCTCGCTTGCGGCACCAGCTATTACGCAGGGCTCACCGCGAAGTATTGGCTCGAATCGATCGCCCGCCTGCCGACGCAGGTGGAGATCGCCAGTGAATACCGCTACCGCGACAGTGTTCCGGACCCGGATGCGCTGGTGGTGGTGGTGTCCCAGTCGGGCGAGACGGCCGATACGCTTGCCGCGCTCAAGCATGCGCACGCGCTGGGTCAGCAACGCACGCTCGCGATCTGCAACGTGGCGACGAGCGCCATGATGCGCGAGACGCAGCTGCAGTTCCTCACACACGCGGGCGTCGAGATCGGGGTTGCGTCGACGAAGGCGTTCACGACGCAGCTGACGGCGCTCTTTCTGCTTGCGCTGACGCTCGGAAAGATGCGCGGCCGGGTGTCGGCGGAACTCGAGCAGCAGCACCTGCGCAGCCTGCGGCACCTGCCGCGGGCGTTGAGCGCGGCGCTCGCCCTCGAGCCGCAGGTAATCGCCTGGTCGGAACGGTTCGCGGCGAAGGAGCATGCGCTCTTCCTCGGTCGCGGGCTGCACTACCCAATCGCGCTCGAGGGTGCGCTGAAACTCAAGGAGATCTCCTACATCCACGCCGAGGCGTATCCGGCGGGAGAGCTGAAGCACGGGCCGCTCGCGCTGGTGACCTCCGACATGCCGGTCGTCACCGTGGCACCGAACGATGCGCTGCTGGAGAAGCTGAAATCCAACATGCAGGAAGTGCGCGCGCGCGGCGGCGAGCTCTACGTGCTGGCCGACGCCGATGGCCGCATTGCGTCGGAAGAAGGCGTGAACGTCATTCGCATGCCCGAGCACTACGGCCTGCTTTCGCCGATCCTGCATGTCGTGCCGCTGCAGCTGCTGGCCTACCACACGGCGCTCGCGCGCGGCAGCGACGTCGACAAGCCGAGAAATCTCGCCAAGTCGGTGACGGTCGAATAACACTTTGAGAGGGGTCGCATGAGAAGTCTCCTGCTGGTCTCGGCATGGCTCTGGTCTGCTGCCGGCATGGCGGCGGTCGTCAACTACGAAGTCCAGTTCACCCCGTTCACCGGCGACCTTGCGAAGCCGGAAGTCCAGACGGTAGCGGGCAAGGCCGCCGTATTTCTGAACAACATCCGCATTGCCGAGCTCGACCTGGAGAAGAAGACCGTTCCGGTGCTGTTTGAGAAGCGGGAAGTCGGCGCCGCGGTGTGGGTGCACGCGAAGTCGCTCGTTCCGCTGGTGCGCAAGGGCAAGAACTCCATTCGCGTCGAGTTCACGCCGGCAGATCCGAAGGCGCCCTACCAGGCGCGGCTGCAATGGAACGAAGTGACCGACCAGGTCAGGCAAGAGCGCAGTGGCGGCTCGGTCAGCTCGACCAACCGCGGCGGCGAAGGAATGGAAACGAAGAAGGCGCAAGGCAGAATCGTGCTCGAGAAGGAATTCACCGGCGACTTTGCGACCGAGCAACCCTGGCATCGCTATCCGCCGATCCACGCCGTCAGCGACTCCGACCGCCAGGCGCTCGCGACGCTGGTGAAGGACCGCGCGGAAGCGTTCAAGCCGAATTTCGACGGCATCTACAAAATCCTCGCAGCCAAGCCGGAGCTGCAGGTCGGAGAGATCCGCAAGATCGGCTGCCTGCAAAAAGCGCATGCCGCAGGGGTGCGGATTGCCGCACCGGCCGCCACCGAGCTGGTCTTCACCACCACCGGCGGCTCTGCGGTCGTGGTCGAGCGCAAGGATGGCTGGCTGTATCCGTTCGATGAGAAGACGTTTGCGCGGATCAAGGGC
>DASUMM010000349.1:0-2006 GCA_036277655.1 Burkholderiales bacterium
GCACGATCCTGTCGGTGCCGCTGATGCGGGACGATGCCATGCTCGGCGTCATCGGGATCCGCCGACTCGAAGTCCAACCGTTCAGCGAGAAGCAGATCGCGCTGGTCCAGACGTTCGCCGACCAGGCGGTGATCGCGATCGAGAACGTGCGCCTGTTCAACGAGCTTCAATCGAAGAACGCCGCGCTGACGGACGCGCTGAACCAGCAGACGGCGACCGCCGAGATCCTGCGGTCGATGTCGAGCTCGCTCACCGACGTGCAGCCCGTGTTCGACACGATCGTGAAGAGCGGCCTGCGGTTGCTCGACGGCTATTCCGCGACCTTGACCCTGCTCAAGGCAGACGTGCTGGAGCTCGCGGCATTTACCTCGACCGGGGACGAAGGCGATAGCTCGATCACGCATCTGTTTCCGGTGGCGCTGCACACGATGGCTCCTGCCGCCGAGTGCGTGGCCAGCCGTCGCCCGGTCGTTGTCGAGGACATCGAGCAGGCCGCTGGCGTTTCCGAAGGATTTCGCGAGACGATCCGCGCCCGCGGCTGGCGCAGCGCGCTGTTCGTCCCGATGATTCGCAATGACGTCGTGCTGGGGATCCTGTCAGTCACGCGGCGCGCCGCCGGCCCGTTTGCGCCGGGCGAAACGGCGCTGCTCGAGACGTTCGCCGACCAGGCGGTGATTGCGATCGAAAACGTGCGCCTGTTCAACGAGACGAAGGAGGCGCTCGAGCGGCAGACCGCGACGAGCGAGATCCTCAAGGTGATCGCGAGTTCGCCTTCCGAGGTGCAACCGGTCTTCGACAGCATCGTGCGCAGCGCAATTCGACTGTTGAACGGCGTTTCTGGAGGCGTGTGCATTTCCGATGGCGTGCAAGCGGAGATGGTGGCGGCAGCGTTGGCGGAGGGAGAGGATCGGACCCTCCGTTTTCGCTCGGACTATCCGGCGGCGCTCGACTATAAGGCGCCGGCCGTCCAGGCCATTCGTGAGAACCGAGTGATCAACGTGCCTGAGATTGCCAAAGGAGACTACGCGCAAGCGGTGCTGCAGCGGGCGCGCGACCATTATCGTTCGGCCGTGGCCATCCCGATGCACCGCGGCGACAAGGCGATCGGGTCGATATCGGTCACGCGGCGCGAGCCGGGGCTCTTCCCCGCTCACCACGTCGAGCTGCTGCAAACGTTCGCCGACCAGGCCGTGATCGCGATCGAAAACGTGCGCCTCTTCAACGAGACCAAGGAGGCGCTCGAGCGGCAGACCGCGACTGCCGAAATTCTCAAAGTGATCAGCAGCTCGCCTGCGAGCGTGCAGCCGGTATTCGACGCCATCCTGGAGCAGGCGCTGCGGCTCTGCCAGGCGAGCTTCGGATATGCCTACACGAGCGATGGCAACGCGTTCGATCTGACGGCGCAACGCGGGCTGGAAGGCGACCTTCTGCAGACCGTCACTGCGGCCTATAGCCAGACGCGGATCGCTGCGCCCAGCACCGCGCTGGGGCGGGTTCGCTCGACGCGGCGGCCGGTGCACATCGCGGATGCGCGGGAAGAAGAGGCGTACAAATCGAAAGACCCGAGGCGCGTTGCCACGGTCGAGAAGGCCGGCGCACGGACGATGCTCGCGGTGCCGCTGCTCAAGAACGACGCGGTCATCGGCGCGGTCATCATCTACCGCCGCGAAGTCCGGCTGTTCGACGCGAAGCAGATCGCGCTGCTGCAGACCTTTGCCGACCAGGCCGTCATCGCGATCGAGAACGTGCGCCTCTTCAACGAGACGAAGGAGGCGCTCGAGCGGCAAACGGCAACGGCAGAGATACTGCGCGTCATATCCAGCACACCCACCGACGCGCAGCCGGTCTTCGAGGCGATCGTGGAAAGCGCGCTGCGCATATTCGACGGCAGCGGGGTCTACGTTTCCCTTATCGAAGGCTCGCGCCTTCACCTCGTGGCTGCGGGAGGCTCGCACTTGCTCGAGGTGGCGCGGCGCGACTACCCGATGCCGATTACGCGCGAGAGC
>DASUMM010000350.1:0-12049 GCA_036277655.1 Burkholderiales bacterium
ACCATTTCGCGCTGCCTGCCCGAAGGCACCGCGGCACCCGAGAGCCCGGTGTTGCCGCCCTGCGGAACGACCGCGACTCCTTCGCGAGCGCAGAGGCGGAGGAGCGCTGCCACCTCTTCGGTGCTTGCCGGGCGGGTCACGCACTCTGCGACGGCGCGATACTGCTTGCGCCAGTCGACGAAATAGCCGGCCGTATCGCGCTCGGTCGTGAGCACGTTCGCTTCGCCGACGATAGTGGCGAGCTGGCGAAGGAAGTCGGAGCGCATGCTTGACGACGATTTTCGCACACCGTACTTTGCGTCACGCCATCAGCGCGAAGAGCGCAACGGATTGCGCTAGGGAGGCACGGATGCCGTTTCAACGCACATTGTTGTTTGCGCCAGGGAATCACGCGCGCCGCATCGAGAAAGCGCTGACGCTGGGCGCCGACGGCGTGATCCTCGATCTGGAGGATTCGGTGCCGCCGGCCGAGAAGGAAGCGACGCGCGCAAGCATCGTGCAAGCGCTCGGTCGCTCGCGCACCTGCAGTGCCTATGTGCGCGTCAACGCCATGGGCACGCCGTACTGCTATGGCGATCTGGTCGCGGTCGTGGTGCGCGGCGCCGATGGCATCGTGCTTCCCAAGGTCGAGAGCGCGGCGGACCTGCACGCCATCGACTGGCTGATCGCCAACCTCGAGCGGGAGCGCGGCCTGGCGGTGGGCGGACTCCAGTTGATCCCGATCATCGAGACGGCGGCGGGGCTTGCGCGCATCTACCGGATTCTCCAGGCACGCACGCTCAAGCCTTATTCCGGCGTCTGGCGCGTTCGCTGCGTGGCCTTCGGGGCGGCCGACTACAGTCACGATCTCGGCCTTTCCCCGGACGACGAGGAGACAGAACTCGCGCATGCTCGCGCCGAGCTGGTGCTTGCCTCGCGCGCAGCCGGCATGGAAGGACCGCTCGACAGCCCGTGGTTCCGGCTGCAGGACCTGGAGGGATTTCGCCGCTCGATCGAGCGCAGCCGCCGCTCGGGCTTCCAGGGACGACTGTGCATCCATCCGAACCAGGTACCGATCGCAAACGAGGGATATGCGCCGAGCGCTGAAGAGATTGCGCAAGCCGAGCGGATCGTGGCGGCGTTTCGCGCTGCGGAGGCGAGCGGCGCCGCAGCCATCCAGGTCGACGGCCAGATGATCGATTACCCGGTCGTGCAACGCGCCGAGCGGCTGCTGAAAGCTGCTCGAGGGTGAGAGATGAGCCGCAGGGTGCGCGCGGCGAAGACGCGCCCTGGGTTGGAACGCTCGCAGTCACGCTCGCCATCCAGACGCTGGTCGCGGTGGCCGTATATTCCGCGCCGGTGATGGCTCCGGTCGCGGCGCCCGACCTGCAACTTCCCGCCAGTGCCGTCGGCTGGTTCATCGCGGCGGTGTACCTCGGCTCGATGATCGGGTCTTCTTCGGCCGGCGGTTGGGTGGCTCGCCTAGGACCGATCCGCGTGAGCCAGATCGGGCTCGCCTCGTGCCTGGCTGGCCTTGTGCTTGCCGCAACGGCGTATCTGCCGCTCGTCGTGCTCGGTGCATTCGTCGTCGGCCTGGGTTACGGGCCGACGACCCCGGCAAGCTCGGTGATCCTCATCCGCGCCTCTCCGGCCTCGCGGATCTCGTTGACGTTCTCGATCAAGCAGACCGGCGTTCCATTGGGCGGCGTCATCGCCGGCGGGCTCGTACCCGCGATGATTCTGCTGCTCGGCTGGCGCGGCAGCGCGCTCGCAATCGGTCTCGCTTGCCTTGCGTTTGCAATCGCAATCGAGCCGCTTCGCACGCGCTATGATCATGCCCTCGATCCTCGCGCACCGGTGTCGCTCGGAAGCTCGTTCGCACCGGTCACGCTGGTGCTGGGCAACGCACGGCTGCGCGAGATGGCGCTCACCTCTTTCGTATACGGCGGCGTACAGATCACGCTGGTGACGTATCTCGTAAGCTTCCTGACGGAAAGCTTCGCGCTGTCGCTGCTCGTTGCCGGCTTGGTGATGGCGGTGTCGCAGATCGCGAGCGTTGCAGGCCGCATCGCCTGGGGTTTGCTTGCCGACCGTGCGCTCACCCGCCGCACGATGCTCGGGCTGCTCGGCCTCGGAATGGGATTCTCGGCCCTGGCGACGCTCGCTGCGTCCCCGGATTGGCCGCAATGGCTGCTCTTCGCTTTCGCTTCGGTGTTCGGGGCGGCCGCGGTAGGCTGGAACGGCGTCTTCCTTGCGCAGGTGGCGCGACTGGCCCCTGCAGGAAAGGTGAGCGAGGCGACCGGCGGGTGCCTGTTCTTCACGTTTCTCGGTGCGGTTTTGACGCCGCCGGCTTTCAACCTTGTGTTGACGATGACCGGCAACTATGCCGCTGCGTACGCGGTGTTCGGAGTGCCCGCGCTGGCGATCGGGGCATGGCTGCTCGTCGCGCAGCAGCCTGCGCACGTCGGTTGAACCATGTCGGGTGTACGCGACATCGTGCTCGTGCATGGCTTGTGGGTGCCCGGTTTTGTGATGGCGCCGCTTGCGGTGCGTCTCGCACAGGATGGGTTACGCTGCCACCGCTTTGCCTATGCGGGGAGGGCCGGGTCGTGCGCTGCGAACGCCGAAAGGCTCTATCGATTCGCCCGCTCGTTCCGGCCTGCGCACTTCGTCGGTCACAGTCTGGGCGGATTGGTGATCCTGGATGCGCTGAACGCGCATCCCGAGATGGCGGTCGGAAAAGTGGTGCTGCTCGGCACACCGGCGCGCGGATGCGCCGCCGGACGGCGCTTCGCCCGCCATCGGGTCGGCCGCTGGATGCTGGGGGCGAGCGAATCGCTGTGGCGGGCGGACGTGCAGGCGTGCTGGAGCCGCTCCGAGCCGCTTGGCGTGGTGGCTGGGACATTGCCGATCGGACTCGGACGCGCCTTCGGCCGTCTTCCTGGACCGAATGACGGCGTTGTATGCGTGGAGGAGACGGAGATCGAGGGAATGACGGGAAGGATTTCGATGCCGGTCGGCCACAGCCAGATGCTCGTTTCGGCGCGCGTCGCGAAGCAGATCGCAACGTTCCTGCAGCAGGGGCGGTTCGGCGAATGAAACGGATCGCGTTCGCGCTCGCCACGATCCTCGCGCTGACCGGCTGCGAGACGCTTTCGTATTACGTGCAGGCGGTCGGCGGGCAGCTCGAGCTCAATACCCGCAGCCGTCCGGTGGGCGAGCTGCTCGCGGACACGCATACGCCGGCAGATTTGCGCGCGCGGCTGCTGGTTGCGCAATCGGTGCGCGAATTCGCTACGCGCGAGCTGGGACTGCCCGACAACAAGAGCTACCGCAGCTATGCCGAGCTCGACCGGCCCTACGTCGTCTGGAACGTGGTGATCGCGCCGGCGTACGCGCTGGAAGCGATTGAATCGTGCTTCCCGGTGGCCGGATGCGTGATGTATCGCGGCTTTTTCTCGCGCGAGGAGGCCGAGCGCTATGCCGCGGGCGCGCTCGCACGCGGCGAGGATGCGTTCGTCTACGGCGTGCCGGCGTACTCGACGCTCGGTGCGTTCGACGACCCGCTGCTCTCCACGTTCATCCGCTGGGGCGACACCGAGCTCGCGCGGCTGCTGTTTCATGAGCTCGCGCACCAGATCCTCTACGTCCCGGGCGATTCCACGTTCAACGAGTCGTTCGCGGTGCTGGTCGAGCGCGAAGGAGTGCGGCGCTGGCTCGCCGCCGAGGGCCGGTCCGCCGAGCTTTCGAAGTACATGGACGCGCGCACGCGCGAGCGGGAATTCGCGCAGCGGCTGGAGCAGACGCGTGCGCGACTCAAGGCGCTCTACGCTTCCGGGATGCCGAAAGACGGGATGCGCGCGGCGAAAAAGGCCGAGTACGAACAGCTGGCGGCCGATCCGATCTACAAGCGCCATGCAGGCGGCTATGTCGGCGGGCCGAACAACGCGCTCCTTGCATCGTTTGCGACGTATTCGCAACTGGTGCCGGCGTTCGAACGGCATCTCGCCGCGGCCGGCGGCGACCTGCGGCTGTTCTACACTCGAATGAAGGCGCTTTCGCGCCTGAACAAGGCCGAGCGGACCCGCCAGCTCGAAACTCAGGTCAACGCGATGTCGACCACCGAGCGGTAGGCAGGCCGCTCGAGCAGCCGCTGGAACCACGCTTCCAGCGCCGGATGCTTCGGGCGATCGATCGCGAGGCGCATCCACAGTTGCACGTGGCAGCCGATCGGGATGTCGCCGATCGTGAAGTTGCGCCCGGCGACATAGTCACGCCCGGCTAGTGCTGCATCGAGGTGGCCGAGCAACTCGGCGGATTTCTTGCGCCCGTCCTCGATCGCCGCCGCGTCGCGCTTTTCCACCGGCGTGCGCACCAGGCCCCAGAACACCGGCCGGAACGCCGCCTGGAACGTGAACGCCCAATCCATCCAGCGCTCGGCGTCGGCGCGCTCGCGCAAATCGGTCGGCCAGAGCTTCCCCGCGGAGTGCTTGGCGGCGAGGTAGCGCACGATGGTATGCGACTCCCACAGCACGAAGCCATCGTCTTCGATCGTCGGCACGAGGCCGTTCGGATTGAGCTTTCGGTATTGCGGCGTGTCGACGACGCCGAACTGCATGCCGGCATCGACGCGCTCGTACTCGAGGGCGAGTTCTTCGATGCACCACAGCGCCTTCTTGACGTTGACCGAGTTCGCGCGGCCCCAGATCTTCAGCATCCGGGTCTTCTAGAAACCGACCGCCTGGCCGTCTCGCCGCGGATCGCTCGCCGCGAAGTAGCCGCCGTCCAGCTTCCACAAAAGCTGCGCGGCGCCGAACTGGTTGTAGTCGTCGATGTTGACGATGCGGTGCCCGCGGCGCTCCAGTTCGGCAAGCGTCGTCTGCGGGAAGCGGTTTTCCTCCACGCTGACGTCCAGTCCCTGCACGAAGCGAAAGCGCGGCCCGTCGCACGCCGTTTGCGGGTTCTGCCGGTAATCGGCAATGCGCACCATGACCTGCGCATGGCCCTGCGGCTGCATGGTGCCACCCATCACACCGAAGCTCATCACCGGCTGTCCGTCCTTGGTGACGAAGCCGGGAATGATCGTCTGGTAAGGGCGCTTGCGCGGCGCGACGCAGTTCGGATGACCCTTGCGCGCAACGAAAGTCGCGCCGCGGTTCTGCAGCGAAATTCCGGTGCCCGGCACGACGACGCCCGAGCCGAAGCCCATGTAGTTGGACTGGATGTACGAAATCATCATCCCGGAAGCATCCGCGGCGGTGAGGTACACCGTGCCGCCCTTGGGCGGATTGCCGGGGCCGAAATCCTGCGCGCGCTTCGGATCGATCCGCTTCGCGCGCTGCTCGAGGTAGCTCGCATCGAGCAGGTCCTTCGGTTTCACGTCCATGTGCTCGAGATCGCCGACGTAGCGCCAGGCATCGGCAAACGCGAGCTTGATCGCTTCGATCTGCAGGTGGACGCTCTCGGGGCTGTCGACCGGGTGCTTCGCGAGGTCGAAATGGCGCAGCATTCCGAGCGCCATCAGCGCCACGATGCCCTGCCCATTGGGCGGGATTTCGTGCAGCGTGTAGCCGCGGTACTCGATCGCGAGCGGCTCGACCCAGTCCGAAGTGTGCGCGGCGAGGTCCGCCGCGGTCATCACGCCGCCGTTCTGCCTCGAATGCGCTTCCATCCGCTCGGCAAGCTCGCCGCGATAGAACGCTTCACCTTTGCTCTTTGCAATTTTCTCCAGCGTCGCCGCGTGATCGGGAAAGCGAAACCGCTCCCCCGGAAGCGGCGCACGGCCCTGCGGCATGAAGGCTTCGGAGAATCCCGGCTGCGATTTCAGTTCCTGCACCTGCTTCGCCCACTGGCCGGCGATCGTCGCCGAGACGAGGAAGCCGTTGCGCCCGTAGCCGATCGCGCGCTCGAAGAGCTTCTCGAACGGCATCTTGCCGAACCGCTCGGAGAGCATCCGCCAAGCGGAGACGCAACCAGGGACGCTGACCGAATTCCATCCGCGCATCGGCACGCCCTTCTCGCCGAAATAGTCCAGATTCCATGCCGCGGGCGAGCGGCCGGACGCATTCAGGCCGTGCAATTGCTTGCCATCCCACAGGATCGCGTAAGCGTCCGAGCCGATGCCGTTCGAGACCGGCTCGACCAGCGTGAGCGTGATCGCGGTGGCGAGCACGGCATCGACCGCATTTCCCCCCTCGGCAAGCATCGCCAGTCCCGCCTGTGCGGCGAGCGGCTGCGTGGTCGCGACCACGTTCGCCGCGAACACGGGCTTCCGCGGCCAGGCATAAGGGAAGGCGTAATCGAACGCGCTCACGTCGCGTGCTCCATGTCGAGGACCACGCGGCCGAGCACCTTGCCCGCCTTGAGCTCCTCGAAGACCGAATTGACTTCGGCAGCTGGGCGTGTGGAGATCGGCGTCGGTTTGATCTTCCCTTTCTTTGCCAGCGCCACCACTTCGCGCAGCTCCTGCAGGTTGCCGACATACGAGCCCATCACCGCGACCGCGCGCTGCGCGATCGGCGGCATCGGCATGGCGATTTCGCCGCCATACAAGCCGCACAGGATGTAGCGACCGCCTTTTCGCAAAGCCGGGTAGGCGACGGCATGCGTTGCCGGCATGCCTACGAAGTCGATCGCCGCAGCGAGATAACCTCCCGTCAGCGCCTGCAGTTTCTGCGCCGCGTCCGGCTCGCGCGTATTGAGCGTCTGCTTCGCGCCCAGCTTCTTCGCCGCGGCAAGCTTCGCATCGTCGACGTCGCAGGCGACGATGTTGCGAATCCCTTTCGCCTTCAAAATCGAGACGGCGATCATGCCGAGGCCGCCGCAGCCAAGCACCGCGACCCAGTCGCGCGCATTGAGTTCGGGCAGCTTGCGGATCGCGCTATACGCCGTGAGCCCGGAGCAGGCGAGGGTCGCGGCGAAGCCCTCCTCGACGCCGGTTGCATCCACGAGGTATTTCGGGTCCGGCACGAGTACGTGTGTCGAATAGGCGCCCGGCCGCATCACGCCGAGGAAACGCTGCTGCATGCAGTAGTTGTCGACGCCGTCCTTGCAGACTGCGCACTTGCCGCAGCCGATCCACGGAAACACCACGCGCTTCTGGCCGACCTTCACGCCCTTGGCACGCGGGCCGAGCGCTTCGACGATCCCGAACGGCTCGTGGCCCATGGTGAAGGGCGGCACGCACCCGCGATCCTTCACGTAGAAGCGCTTGCCGCCGCCCCAGTCGAAGTAGCCGTCCCAGATGTGCAGATCGGAGTGGCAGACACCCGAGCGGGTGATGCGCACCAGCACTTCGGTGCCCTTGGGCTTCGGGGTTTCCTTCATGACTTTCTGCAGCGGCTTGCCGTGCTCGAGGATGTCGTAGCTGATCATTGAAGTTCGTTGAAAAGATTGTTGTATCGGGCGGCCGGCCAATATACCACTCCGATACCGCCGGCCTGCCTGCGTTTCATAGGAGGCTCGGGTCAACTGCCTGCGTCGGCCGCGTGCCGGTATGACCGTTGTCAAGCACTACGGACATTTTTTGATGATCATTTGCAGGATCGCTCTCCGGCAAGGTCCCGAAACCAAAACGAGGTCTGAGATGAGCAGGCGAACCCTCACCGCTCTGGTGGCAGGCATGCTTTCATTTCCGGCGGTCGCGCTCGCACAATCCAGCGTGACGATCACCGGCATGATCAAAATGGCAGCTGAGACGGTCAAGCTCGGCAATTCGGCGAAGACGCCTTCGAGCGAAGGACGGATTGCCGACGAGTTGTCGCGAGTGATCTTCCAGGTCACGGAAGACCTCGGCGGGGGCCTGCAGGCGGTCGCGCAGATCGACTGGCGCGTCGTGCCGGATGCGGGGACGGATGCGACTTCGGGAAACAACTGGGTCGGTTTCCGCAGCAGGGACTGGGGCGCGCTTCTCGTCGGCCGCGTCGACCTGCACTATCACCATTCGCCGTCCGAGCTCACCGCTAAGGCCGGGTCGCTCAAGGCCTGGAATGTTTCCCTGCTCAGCTTCGCCGGCGGCGGCGGCACGGCGGTTGGCCTGGGCACCCGCACGGCGAACCTCGTGCGCTACGAGTCCCCAAACTGGGGCGGGCTTGCGTTCACGGCTTCCTATTCGATGAATCCGGCGTCCGCCGAGGCCGATCTCGGCAGCACCGCGCGGAAAGGAAGCGCCTGGAACTTCGTGCCGAGCTATGCCGCGAGAGATTGGCAAATTGCCTGGAGCCATTGGCGCTCAAAGCCGGATGCGCTCGCCGCTCTGGATCAGAAGGCCGACCGGTTATGGGGGTCGTATGCCTGGGGCGGCTTCAAGATCGGCCTCGCGTGGGACCGTGCAAAACTGACCAGCGGCACCACGGGCATCACGACGAGCAACCGGACCGCATGGTCGGTCCCGTTGCGGTATGCGACCGCAGCGCATACGTTCTACATCGAGTACACGAAGGCTCGCGACGACAAGGCGACCGCAGCGGCCGACGGCGCGCGCATGGTTGCGCTTGCGTACAACTACGATCTATCGAAGCGGACCTCGCTCGGATTGACCTACGCCAGGATCACGAACCAGGCGGGGGCGTTCTACAACCTGTTCAACTCTGCTGCCGCGCAGGGCAGCGCCTCGGCGGCGGTGGCGCCGGGCGAGGACCCGCGCATCTGGTCGCTCGGCATGCGGCACTCCTTCTAAGCGTTTCGGCGGACCGAAGCCCGTGGTGCTGCGCGATTCGATCGAAATCCGTGCATCGCCGGCGGAGGTGTTCGCGTTCTTCGAGACGATGGACCACGAGCGTTACCTGTCGTGGCACCCGGATCACAAGGTGTTTCGGTGGATCCGGGGCAGAGGCGTCGCGCCAGGCAACGAGTTCTACTTCGAGGAAGTGATCGCCGGAAAGCTGCTGAGAAAGCACGTCGTCTTCACTCGCATCGAGCCGGGGAGACACATCGAGTTCGCGCCGACGTTCTGGCTGATGCGCCTGTTTCTTCCGCGCATGGTGTTTCGCCTCGAGCCGCTCGCTGAGCGGCGTTACCGTTTCGTGGCCGAGATCTTTCTTCGCGTCGGGCCACTCGGCGCGCGCCTGAACCGCAGGGAGTTCGATGCGGTGCGCGAGCACATGCGGGTGGAAGGGATCAATCTGAAGAAGTTCGCCGAAGGCCGCTAAGTCAGGCTTTGGCGGCTGCGTCGAGCGCCTGGTCGATGTCCCACAGGATGTCGTCGAGCGACTCGATGCCGACCGACATGCGGATCATGTCGGGAGTGACGCCGGCCTTCGCTTGATCCTCCGCGCCCATCTGCCGGTGCGTGGTGGAGGCCGGATGGATGATCAGCGTCTTCGCATCGCCGATGTTGGCCAGGTGACTCATGAATTGAGCCGCCTCGATGAAGCGCTCGCCCGCCCTGGCGCCGCCCTTCACGCCAAAGTTGAGGAGGCCCGACGCACCTTTCGGCAGGTACTTCTGCGCCAGCGCGTGGTACTTGTCGCCTGGCAGTCCCGGATAGTTGACCCACGCGACCTGCCGATGGTCTTCGAGGAACTTCGCCACTGCGAGCGCATTGGCGCAGTGGCGATCCATCCGCACGTGCAGCGATTCCAGCCCTTGCAGCAGCAGCCATGCGTTCAGCGGCGAAAGCGAAGCGCCGAAGGTGCGCATGATTTCCATGCGCGCCTTCATGGTGTAGCCGAAGTCGCCGAACGTCTCGTGAAAGATCACGCCGTGGTAGCCGGGCGAGGGCGAGGTGAATTCCGGGAACCTGCCGTTGCCCCAGTCGAACTTGCCGGATTCGACGATCACGCCGCCCATCGTCGTGCCGTGGCCGCCGATGTACTTGGTCGCCGAATGCACCACGATGTCCGCTCCCCAGTCGATCGGACGACACAGGTAGGGCGAAGGAACGGTGTTGTCGACGACGAGCGGCACGCCCGCTTCATGGGCGATCCCGGCAAGCGCCTCGATGTCGACGATGTTGATCAGCGGATTACCGAGCGTCTCGGCGTACAGCATCCTGGTGTTCGGCCGGATCGCGCGGCGGAAATTTTCCGGATCGTCCGGGGCGACGAACGTGGTGTCGACGCCGAGCTTTTGCAGATTCACTCCGAGCAGCGTATGCGTGCCGCCATATAGCGTCGAAGCCGAGACGATGTGGTCGCCGCCGTGCGCGAGCGTCAGGATCGCGGTGGCTTCCGCAGCCTGGCCGGTCGCGCATGCAAGCGCCGCACGGCCGTCTTCGATCGCCGCCATGCGCTCTTCGAGCACCGCGACGGTCGGGTTGGAGATGCGCGAATAGACGTTGCCGAACGTCTGCAGGTTGAAAAGGCTCGCCGCGTGCTCGGCGGAATCGAAGACGAACGACGTCGTCTGATAGATCGGTGCGGCGCGAGCGCCGGTGGCGGGATCGGGAATCTGCCCGGCATGCAGGCAGAGCGTCTCGATTCCGAACTTGCGATCGGCCATCGCTCAGAGCGTAGTGCTGCTCGCGCTCCACAGCACGTCGCGCTGCTTTGCTGCGGCTGCCGATAGCATCTGTACGAGCGGGTAGGCGCGCTGCATCAGCGTGACCGACGCTTCGCCGGTTTCTTTTTCCTGATCCTGCAGCTGGCGGCGCCGATCCGCCTCGCCCGCAGCCGAGGCAGCGAGCGCCTGGTTCAGGCGCGCAAGGGCCGCGGGAACATCCTTCGCAAGGATGGCTCCCGGAACGGTCCCGCTATGGCCCATCATCTTCAGCAGTTCGACTGCGACATCCTGAAACAGGCTGAAGGAGGCAGCAGCATCGCTCTGGAACGTGACGGACAAATTGCGATCAGTCATTTGCGGCCGATTCTAGCGTCCCCCGCGGGGGGGCAAAAGAAGTACGATCGCGAGAAAAGCGTCCTCGAGGGGAAGGCGACGAATGTTCGAATCCGCGAACCTGGACCATCGCATCGACAAGGCGGCGTATCGCCGGCAGGAGCCGAAGCTTCGCGAAGCGCTGCTCAACGCGCAATACGACCTGAAGCAGAACGGCCGCTTTCCGGTGCTGATTTTGATCGCCGGGGTCGAAGGCGCCGGCAAGGGAGAGACGGTCAACCTGCTCAACGAATGGATGGACCCGCGCCACGTGGTCACGCGTGCGTTCTCCGATCCGTCGGACGAAGAGCGCGAGAGGCCGGCGCAGTGGCGGTTCTGGCGCGAGCTGCCGCCGAAAGGGAAAATCGGGGTCTTCTTCGGCGCATGGCACACGCTGCCGATCCTGCAGCGCGTGACCGGCGAGATCGGCGAAGCCGAGTTCACGCAGCAGATCGGCGAGATCGTGCGGCTGGAAAAGATGCTGACCGACGAAGGGGTGCTGCTGCTCAAGTACTGGTTCCACCTGTCGCGCGAGCAGCAGCGAAAGCGCCTGCGCTCGCTCGAGAAGGACCCGGATACGCGCTGGCGCGTCACCGAGCAGGAATGGGAGTACTTCCGGCTCTACAAGAAGTTCATCCGCGTCTGCGAGCCGTTCCTGCGCCGCACGTCGAGCGGCGAGGCGCCATGGATCGTGATTCCGGGTGCCGACGCGCGCTACCGCGCGCTCACGTTCGGCCGCCACCTGCTGGCGGCGGTGCGCGAGCGGCTGGACGACAAGCCGGTGCAACGCCTGCCGGACCGCAATCCGCCGCTCCTCGTTCCCGACAAGCTCACCGTGCTGCGCGCACTGGAGCAGCAGCAAGCGCTCGCCAAGCCCCAGTACGAAAAGCAGCTCGAAAAATGGCAGGGGCGGTTGAGCCTCGCCTCGCGCGATCCGCGCTTTCGTTCGATGTCGGTGGTCTGCGTCTTCGAGGGAAACGATGCCGCGGGCAAGGGCGGTGCGATCCGCCGCGTCACGAGTGCGCTCGACGCCCGCAGCTACACGAACATCCCGGTCGCCGCGCCGACCGAAGAAGAGCGCGCGCAACCGTATCTGTGGCGCTTCTGGCGCCAGTTGCCGCGCCACGGTCGCTTCACGTTCTTCGACCGCTCCTGGTACGGGCGCGTGCTCGTCGAGCGCGTGGAGAAGTTCGCCACCGAGGCCGACTGGATGCGTGCCTACGGCGAGATCAACGACTTCGAGGCGGCGCTCGCGCGG
>DASUMM010000351.1:0-5650 GCA_036277655.1 Burkholderiales bacterium
TGCGCGCGACCGGCGCATCTGGCGCGTGCGACTGACCAAGGAAGTGGAGCCGGCGCTGCGCACGATGCGCGCGATTGCCGCCGAGCTGCGCCGTGACGCGCTGGCCGGGCTTTCCGCCGCCGAGCGCGAGCGCTTCGTCGATAGCCTGCTCGCGATCAAGGCGAATCTGGTGCGCCTGCAGGGGAGCGGGCGCTGATGCGTATTCTGCTGCGCCTGCTGCTGCTTCTCGGCGTGCCGCTCGCGCTCGCTGCCGCCGCGCTGCATTACTACGCCGAGGGCGGCCGCTACGTAGAGACCGAGAACGCCTACGTGAAGGCGCATATCGTCGCCGTGAGCGCCGAAATCGCCGGCCGCGTCGCCGAGGTCGCAGTGCGCGACAACCAGTCCGTTTCGGCCGGGCAGTTCCTTTTTCGGCTCGATCCGGCGCCGTTCGAGGTTGCGGTATCGCGCGCGCGTGCACAGCTTGCGTCGGTGCGCACCGAAATCGAGACGCTGCGCGCCGAGCACCGTGTTGCGCTCGCCGAAGCGAACGAGGCGGAGGAGCGCATCCGGTTCCTGACCTCGCAGCTCGAGCGCCAGGCGCGGCTGCGCGAGCGCGGCATGGTGCGCGAGGATACCTACGACGAAGCGCGCCACAACCTCGAGGCCGCGCGCGCGCGGCTCGTTGCGGTGCAGGAGCGCACACGGCGCGTGCTGGTCGCGCTTGGCGGCGACCTGAAGCTCTCTGCCGAGCAGCATCCGCGCGTGCTCGAAGCGAAAGCAGCGGTGGACGCGGCTGCGCTCGATCTTTCGCGCACGCGCATTTCGGCGCCAGCCGCCGGCATCGTCAGCAACCTCAAGCTGCAGCCGGGAGAGCATGTCGGCGCCGGCACGGCGCTCTTCAGCCTGATCCCGGCGAGCGAAGTGTGGATCGAGGCGAACTTCAAGGAGACCCAGCTTGCCGGCGTGCGGGTCGGCCAGCCGGTGCGCGTGATTGCGGACGCGTATCCCGGCGTCGAGTTCCAAGCTCGGGTGCGCGCCATCTCGCCCGCTACCGGCGCGCAGTTCGCGCTGCTGCCACCGCAGAACGCCTCCGGCAACTGGATCAAGATCGTGCAGCGCATCCCCGTGCTGATTGACCTCGAGCCGCAGGCGCAACGCGGTGCCGACGGCCCTTCGCTGCGCGCTGGCATGACGGTCACCGTCAGCGTCGATACCGGTCAGAGCCGCGGGTTGCCAAAGGCGCTGAGCGCATTCGCACGCTAGGCAAAGCATGAGCGCGAGCGTCATCCCGCTCTCCGAGCAGCAAGGCGCGGGCGCGGCGCTCGAACGAGCCCTGGTGCTCGGCACCTGCACCGTCGTCACGTTCCTCTACGCGATGACGGTGACGATCGCGAACGTCTCGCTACCGCAGATCCAGGGCGCGCTTTCCGCCTCGCCCGACCAGATCGCCTGGGTCGTCACTTCGAACCTGGTCGCCACCGCGGTCGCCACGCCGCTCTCGGGCTGGCTGCTTGCGCGCTTCGGCCGCCGTGCGCTTTGCAACGGCTGCGTGATCGCGTTCGGCCTTGCCTCGCTCGCCTGCGGCCTCGCCGATTCGCTCGAGCAACTGGTGATCTTCCGCGCGCTGCAGGGTGCGTTCGGCGCGCCGCTCGTGCCGGCTTCGCAGGCGATCGTGCTCGACACCTACCCGAAGCATCGCCACGGCGTGGTCATCGCGATCTATGGCATGGGCTCGGTGCTGGGGCCGATCGTCGGCCCGATGGCCGGCGGCTGGCTCTCCGAGACCTACGACTGGCGCTGGGTCTTCTACATGACCGTGCCGTTCTCGGTGCTCGCGCTGCTCGGGACGCTCGCGTTCATCCACGATCGCGACCACACCGGCAAGTCGCGCATCGACTGGATCGGCTTTGCGCTGCTCGCCATGGCGCTCGCCGGCGCGCAGCTGATGCTCGACCGCGGCGAGCGCGCCGACTGGTTCGACTCGGCGGAGATCCTCGGCTGGGCGGCGCTCGGCGCGTTCGCGTTGTACGCGTTCATCGTGCACAGCATGACCGTCGAGCGCCCGTTTCTCGACCTGCGGCGGCTTTTCGCCGACCGCAACTTCAGCGTCGGCCTGGCGCTGATCTTCGTCTTCGGCATGCTCAACTTCTCTCCGATGACGCTGCTGCCGCCGCTGCTGCAGGGCGTCGGCGGCTATCCGGACTCGGTGGTCGGCTTCGTGCTCGGCGCGCGCGGCATCGGCACCGCGGTCGCGTTCTTCGTCATGATCTTCGCCAGTCGCCTCGATCCGCGCGCGATGATCGTGCTCGGGTTCGTCTTGCAGGCGTATGCCGGCTGGCAGCTCGCGCAGCTCGACATCAACCCTTCCACCGCGGACGTGTTCTGGCCGATGGCGCTGCAGGGCTTCGGCGTCGGCGTGCTCTGGGTGCCCATCACGATGGTGACGTTCGCGACGCTTGATCCTGCGCGGGTGCCGGGCGGCTCGGCGGTGTTCCACATGATTCGCAACTTCGGCTCGAGCGTGCACATCTCGCTCAGCATCACGCTTGCGGTGCGCATGGCGCGCGCCGGCTATGCCGATCTCGCTGAGCAGATCACGCCTTACAACGAGGCGCTGAAGATGCCGTGGGTGACCGGGGCGTGGAATCTGGCAGAGCCGAAAGGGCTGGCGGCGCTTTCCGCCGAAATGGCGCGCCAGGCCCAGCTGATCGGCTATCTGGATGCGTTCGTCTTCTTCATCGCGACTTCGCTCGCGGTGCTGCCGCTGGTATTGCTCGTGCGGCTGAAGCCCTACTCGCAGCGATAACGCCGCAGCACGTCCGGATCGGGGTCGGCCCCGAGCCCCGGACGTGCCGGCAGCGCGATTTCGCCGCTGCTGGGCAGCAACGCATCGCCATAGAGCGTTGCATCGGTGTCGAGATAGAAATACTCGAACCGTGCGGCTTCGGCAAGCGCGGCAAGGAGCTGCAGCGTCGCAAGCGCGCCGGGGCCGAAGTACGGCGCATGCGGCGCGAGCTTCACACCCCGCTCGGCAGCGAGCGCTTCCACCTTGCGAAATTCGGTAATGCCGCCGACTTTCGTCACCGACGGCTGCGCGTACTGCACGGCACGCGCATCGAAGAGCGCGGCAAACTGGGAGGCGAAGCAGCAGTTCTCTCCCGCGGCAATCGGGATGCCGCACGCTTCGCCCACGGCGCGCAGACCCGCCGCGTCCTCGGGCGGAAAGACCGGCTCCTCGAACCACTCCAGACCCAGCGGAGCAAGGCGCCGGCCGATCGCGATCGCATCGGCGACGCTCCACTCGCAGTTCACATCGAGGAGCAGCGAGACGGCGTGCGGAACTGCCGCGCGCGCCGCGCCAATCACCTTTTCGTCCACTTCGTGAAGCTTGATCGCCCGGAACCCTTCCTGGAGCGCACGCTCGCAATAGCGAGCGACCAGCGCGGCGTCGGCGTAACGCAGCAGGCTCGCGTAGCAGTCGATTTGCTTGCGGCGCGGCCCGCCGAGCAGCTCGCAGAGCGGGCGGCCGGCGGCCTTGCCTGCAAGGTCCCACAGCGCGATGTCGAGGCCGGAAAGCGCAAAAGCCGTAATGCCGAACCGCCCAAAAATGTGCAGCCGCTTCTGGATGTCCTGGTGAAGCCCCGCGATGTCGGCCGCATCACGGCCCGTCGCGATCGGCGCGATCATCTCGCGCACTGCGGCAACAACGGCGCGGCGGCAGGAATAGGAAAACGCCTCCCCCCATCCGATGAGGCCCGTATCCGTCTGCACCCGCACCAGGCAGAAGTCCAACGCCTTCCACCCGCCGGCACCGAGGCTCCAGCCGTCTCCGCCGTAGCGGCACGGAATCGAAAGCGGGATCGCTTCGACGCTGGCGATTTTCACGGCGGCGGCTTGCTCGCCGAGCCCGGGGCCGCCGGGCCCTTCTTGATTGCATCGATATGGCCTGCGTCGTAGCTCTTGGAGCGCACGTCCTCGGTGCGCTCTTCGACCCACGCATCGTCGATCGTGCGCGCCTTGTGCACGAGATAGTGACCGCCCAAAGCGAAGCCCCAGAGGACGAGCGGCCAGAACGACCACCAGCCGCCTCCGATCACGACGTTGGAGACGATCAGCGCGGACGCCGCGAGAGAAAAGACCAGCGCGTGCGCGCGAAAAGAGGGAAGCGGTGGCGTAGCGCGCCTCTGCGGCTCAGCCGGGCGTGGCCAGCCGCTGCCCGGCGTAGGCCACGGCCACCAGCCGGCGCGAATAGGCGAGCCACGCGAGCGTCGCCACGACGAGCAAGAGCTTGTCTTCGAGTTCCAGGCGCGGGTGAAACCCCCAGACCGCGAAGTAGGCGAGCAGCGCGAGCGGCGCACCCGCGCACCAGATCGCGGCCCACGGATGCTTCGTCGCGCCGAGCAGCACCGCGGCGCAGCACACGGTGAAGGCGTAGATCGAAATGACCTGGCCGTCCCCGTGCGGCAACGCGCCCGAAAGCGCAGCGAGCGACAGCACTGCGAACGCAACGCCCATGAAAAGCGCATAGCTGAACAACTCGAAATGCGCCTGCCGGCGCGTCAGCCGCGCGACGCGGGTGAAGTACGGCGTTCGCTCGTCGTTCCAGACGTAGCGCTTGACGAGCTTTTCCCAGTCCAGGTCCATCGATGCCGCTCAGCCCTGCCGCACCTTCCTGGCAGGTGGCTCCGCGGGGGGGTCGGCCGGCGCCGCACGCGCTTGGGCACTGGGCGAGGGAGAGTCGGCAAGCTTGAGCCCGTAGTCGTCTTCGAGCCGCACGCGTGTCTTGCCTTCGATCTTCGCGTCTTCCTCCGGCCAGTCGAGCGTCATCAACGGGAAGCGCAGATCGCGCGGCCCCCACAGGATGGTAACCACCTGCAGCCAGGCCGCGATCCCGGAAATCACCGCCACGATCAGCCCGAAGATCAGCACGCTCTTGATGATCCAGCGGTGGCTCAGGCCGACGGTCGAGGCCGAGGTTTCGTTGATCGCGTACGACGAGTACGCGTAATCGAACGCGAAGAAGATCACGATGGCGCAGTACGGGATCATGAAGAAGGTGAGGCCCAGGAACTCCAGCCACGCCTTCTTGCGGAACTGCAGGTGATCGCGGATGAGGTCGATGCGTACGTGCGTGTTGTAGACCACGCCGTAGCCGAGCACCAGCGCGAACAGGCCGGCGTGAAAGTGCCATTCCAGCTCCTGCAGGATGGTCGACTGGAAGAACGACCCCAGGTTGTCCGCCAGCCAGCCCTGCAGCCGGTAGATCCTGCCGGTTTCCTCGTCTTCGTAGCCGATCTTGCGGCCGATGACATCGATGCACGTGATCACCACCACCGGCACGATCAGCCAGGCGCCGAACGCGCCGACGGCATCCACGATCCGCCGCAGCCGGGCCGCGACGCGTACCGTGATCGGCGTCTCGCCGGCCGTCTGCCCTTTCTCGTCCGCGGACACCGTGCGCGCCTTCAGTCGTAACTCACGTGCATCAGCCACAGCGCGAGCTGCGGGAACAGCATGACCAGGATCAGCCCGATGACCTGAATGATGACGAAGGGAATGATGCCGAGGTAGATGCTCTGGATCTTCACCTCCTTCGGCGCGATGCCCTTCAGGTAGAACAGCGCAAACCCGAACGGCGGTGTCAGGAACGAGGTCTGCAGATTGACCG
>DASUMM010000352.1:0-3619 GCA_036277655.1 Burkholderiales bacterium
GGCGCAATCCGTGCAATCCGAGACGATCGCGCTGCGACGGGCGATCCATGCTGAGCCGGAGCTCGGCATCCAGACGCCGAAGACGATGGCGAAGGTGCGCGCGGCGCTCGCCGGGCTGCCGCTGGAGTGGAAGACCGGCTCGTCGACGACCGGCGCGGTCGCCGTGCTGCGCGGCGCGAAACCCGGGCGCACGGTGCTGCTGCGCGGCGACATGGACGCGCTGCCGATGCCCGAGGACACCGACCTGCCGTTCAAGTCGTCGATCGCCGGCACCATGCATGCCTGCGGCCACGATACGCACACCGCGATGCTCGCCTCCGCCGCGCGCCTTCTCTGCGCGAAACGCGATTCGCTTGCCGGCACGGTGCTCTTCATGTTCCAGCCAGGCGAAGAAGGCTGGTACGGCGCGAAGCTGATGATGGAGGACGGGCTGCTCGAGAATCCGGCGCCGGATGCGGCATTCGCGCTGCACATCATGCCGAACGCTCCCGCCGGAGTGCTCGGCTCCAAGGCCGGCCCGCTGCTCGCCTCCTCCGACGAATTGAGCATCGTCATTCGCGGCAAGGGCGGCCACGCGTCCATGCCGCACGACACGATCGACCCGATCCCGGTCGCCTGCGAGATCGTGACTGCGCTGCAGGTGTTCGTCACGCGCCGCGTCAACGTCTTCGACCCCGCCGTGATCACGATCGGCAAGATCGCAGGCGGCTCGACCGACAACGTGATCCCCGAGTCCGCGCACCTGCTCGGCACCATCCGCACCGTCTCGGAAGCCTCGCGCGATCTGGTGCACGCGGGCATCGCGCGCATCGCCCAGAGCATCGCGGCTGCCCACGAATGCGAGGCCGACGTCAAAGCCGAGCGCGGCTTTCCGGTGACCGTGAACGATGCGCGCGCAGTTGCCTTCGCCGAGCAAACCATCACGAGCCTTTTCGGCGCCGAGTCGTGGCTGACGATGAAGGCGCCGCTGATGGGCGCAGAGGATTTCTCCTACGTGCTGCAGAAAGTGCCGGGCGCGATGATGTTCCTCGGCGTGTGCCCGCCGGGACAGCAATGGAAAAGCGCCTGCCCGTGCCATTCCAACAAGATGGTGCTCGACGAGGCGATGCTCGCGCGCGGCGTTGCGGCGCACTGCGCGATCGCAGAGGCCTTCCTCAAGCGAGGCTTTGCCAGCGCAGCGTAGTACGGGCCGTCCGGCAGACCTGCGGCCCGCGGTCCTACGCGGGAACTGAAATCTCGACGAGATTCAGGTCTGGATCGCGGACGTACACCGAGCGCAGCTTCGAAGTGGCGCCGGTCTTCGGCACCGGACCCTCGAGAATCGGCACGTTGGCGGCTTTCAGGCGCTCGATCACCTGCTCTAGCGGGATCGATGCGAGGAAGCACAGGTCGAGCGTCCCCGGCGCTGCGACGTGCGCGCGCGGCGTGAATTCCTTCCCCCACTCGTGCAGGTTGATCTTCTGCCGGCCGAACTTGAGGGCCCAGCGCTCCTCGGTCGGCGTGCGGAACGATTCGAGCTGCATGCCGAGCACCTCGGTGTAGAAGCGGATGCAGCCCGCGCGGTCGCGGGTGGTGAGGACGATGTGGTCGATACGATCGATCATGGCTTCGGGCGGAAATGGGCGAGATAGTACGCGAGCGCCGCCAGGTCGGCATCGGCAAGCGGCACGACCACTTCGACCATCGCCGGCCTGCCGTAGCCGACCCGCTGCCCCTGCTTGTAGTCGCGCATCGCCTGCAGCAGATAGTCCTCGCGCTGGTTCGCCACGCGCGGCGTCTGCTGCTGGCCGGAGTAATCCGGGTTATGGCAACTGCCGCAGTTGTGCTGGCCGGCAAGGGCGCGTCCCTTCGCATAGCGCGCTGCATCCACCGTCCCGCCAGGCGGTGCGGGCGGCGGCTGCTTCGCAAAGAGATCGCCATAGGCGCGCAACTCGTCGTCGCTCAAGCCCTTCGCGAAGGGATCCATCGGCGTAGGCCGCTTGGTGCGGCGGCCGTCGCGCATCAGAAAGAGCTGCGCGATCACGAAGAAAGAGGTCTGCCCGCCGAGCGAAGGCGTGCCCGGCTGCTGCGAGGTGCCTTTTTCTCCGTGGCAGCCGAAGCAGACCTTCGCCTTCTCGGCGAACGGTTGCGCGAAGCCGGCCGGCGCGATGGACAGAAGCAGCGCGCCAGCCAGCCACGCCTTCACGTCACTTGCCGTAGCTGACGCGGTAGATCGCCCCGTTGTGGTCGTCGGAGACGAGCAACGACCCGTCCTTCATCACCATCACGTCCGCCGGCCGGCCGAGATACTGGTTTCCTTCCACGAGCCCGGTCAGGAACGGCTCCATCTTCGCGTTGCCCTTGGCGTCGATGAAGACTGCGACGACGTCGGCTGCGTACTTCTCGGTGCGGTTCCACGGGCCGTGACGCGTGAGGAAGATCGCGTTGTGGTACTTGGCCGGGAACATCCTGCCGTTATAGAAGCGCATGCCGAGGGGCGCGGCGTGCGGGCCGAGGAGCAGCACCGGCTTCACGTACTCCTTGCAATGCTTGCCCCAGCCGAACTGCGGATCGGCAAAGTCGCCCTGGTGACAGAACGGGAAGCCGAAATGCTGGCCGGCCTTCGTCACGCGGTTCAGCTCGTCGTTCGGCAGATCTTCGGAGAGCCAGTCGCGCTGGTTGTCGCCGAACCACAGCTCCTTCGTCTTCGGATGCCAGTCGAAGCCGACCGTATTGCGCATCCCCTTCACCACCGACTCCAGGCCGCTGCCGTCGAGATTGATGCGGAAGATCTGCGAATACTTGTCCGAAGGCTCGCAGATGTTGCACGGCGCGCCGACCGGGAAGTAGAGCTTGCCGTCGGGCCCGATCTTGATGAACTTCCAGCCGTGCGGCACGTCGCCCGGCAGCTTGTCGAACACCATCACCGGCTTCGGCGGGCTGTCGAGCTTCGCTTCGATGTCGTCGTAGCGCGTGATGTCCTTCGGCGTTGCGACGTAGAGCGCGCCCTTGTGGAACTCGATGCCGTTCGGCAGGAAGAGCTTCTCGGCAATCGTCTTCACCTCGCGCTTGCCGCCCTTGTCGACCACGGCGTAGATCTTGCCGGCGACGAAAAGGGAACTGACGAACACCGTGCCCTTGTCGCCCTGGCGCATGCCGCGCGCATCGAGGATGTTGCTCGCCCACACTTCGGCCTTGAAGCCGGGCGGGAGTTTGATCTTCTTGACGGGAAGCTTGTCGGCCGCAGTGGGAATCGGATGCGCGGCGACCGGCGCCATCTTCATCGCGGCATCGGTCTTCGGACGACCGGCCGCCCAGAACGGCTCCTCTTCCGCCGCGGGCTTCGCCGGCGCAGGAGCAGGCGCGGGTGCCGGGGCGGGTTTCGCCGGGCCCTTGTCCTGCGCGGCGGCAAAGCCCGCCGATGCAGCCATCCATGCGGCAAACAAGTACGCGCTGCAATGCAACAACGTCGAGCTTGGTTTCATTCGGTTTCTCCCTGGAAAACGCGCGACGGACTCCGCGCGCATGATAGACCGGTCAGCGCCGTTTGAGCAGCCGCAGCGGGTTGTACTCGAGCACGGTTTCGCCGCGCTGATTCCGCACCTGGTTCGCTAAGCGCACCAGCCCGCGATCGCCCTTC
>DASUMM010000353.1:0-15414 GCA_036277655.1 Burkholderiales bacterium
GTAGTTCCTCGCCTCGCCGCCGAACTTCTTCGCAAGAATGTGCGTCATCGCCGCCGTCAGCGTCGTCTTGCCATGGTCCACGTGGCCGATCGTGCCTACGTTCACGTGCGGCTTGGTGCGCTCAAATTTGCTTTTTGCCATCGTGGCTCCTACTTCTTTTCCTTGTCGTCCTTCTTCATGATCGAATCCGCCACGCTCTTGGGTGCCTCGGCGTAGCGCTTGAACTCCATCGTGTACGTCGCGCGCCCCTGCGTGAGAGAGCGCAACGTCGTCGAATAGCCGAACATCTCGCCGAGCGGAACCTCGGCCTTAATCGCCTTGCCGCCCGGCAGATCGTCCATGCCCTGGATCACGCCGCGGCGGGACGACAGATCGCCCATCACATCGCCCATCTTCTCTTCCGGCGTCTCGACTTCCACCGCCATGATCGGCTCCAGCAGCACCGGCGAGCCTCGCTTCATGCCGTCCTTGAAGGCGAAGATCGAAGCCATCTTGAACGCGTTCTCGTTCGAATCCACCTCGTGGTAGGAGCCGTAGAACAGCGTCACCTTGACGTCGACCACCGGGTAGCCGGCGAGCACGCCGTCCTGCAGCGCTTCCTTGACGCCCTTCTCCACCGCCGGAATGTATTCGCGCGGAACCGAGCCGCCCTTGATCGCATCGACGAACTCGAATCCCTTGCCGGAGGGCTGCGGCTCCAGGCGCAACTCGACGTGGCCATACTGGCCGCGTCCGCCCGACTGCTTGATGAACTTGCCTTCCTGCTCGACCGGCTTGCGCAGCGTCTCGCGATACGCGACCTGCGGCTTGCCGACCGCCGCCTCGACGCCGAATTCGCGCTTCATCCGATCGACGATGATTTCCAGGTGCAGCTCGCCCATGCCGGAGATGATCGTCTGCCCGGACTCTTCGTCGGTGCGCACGCGAAACGACGGGTCTTCCTGCGCGAGGCGCCCGAGCGCGATCCCCATCTTCTCCTGGTCGACCTTGGTCTTCGGCTCCACCGCCTGCGAAATCACCGGCTCGGGGAATTCCATCCGCTCGAGCGTGATCACCTTGTCGACGTCGCAGATCGTCTCGCCGGTGGTGACGTCCTTCAGGCCCACCGCCGCGGCGATATCGCCTGCGCGCACTTCCTTGATCTCCTGCCGCTCGTTCGCATGCATCTGCAGCAGGCGGCCGATGCGCTCCTTGCGACCGCGCACCGAGGTATACACCGTGTCGCCGGACGAAAGCACGCCCGAGTACACCCGGATGAACGTGAGTTGCCCGACGTAGGGATCGGTGGCGATCTTGAACGCGAGCCCGGCGAACGGCTCTTCGTCGCCGGCCTTGCGCACTTCCTGCTCGCCCTTGTCGTTTTCGCCCTTCACCGGAGGGATGTCGGCCGGGCTGGGCAGGTAATCGATGACGGCGTCGAGCATCGCCTGCACGCCCTTGTTCTTGAACGCAGTGCCGCAGAGCATCGGCACGATCTCGTTCGCGAGCGTGCGCACGCGCAGACCGCGCTTCAGTTCCTCGACCGAGAGATCGCCCGACTCGAGGTACTTGTTCATCAGCTCTTCGTTCGCCTCGGCGGCGGCCTCGAGCATCTTCTCGCGCCAGTTCTTTGCTTCCTCGAGCAGCTCGGCGGGAATGGGGCGCTTGTCGAACTTCATGCCCTTGGACGCTTCGTCCCAGTAGATCGCCTGCATGGTGACGAGGTCGATCACGCCCTGGAACTGGTCTTCGGCGCCGATCGGCAGCTGGATCGGCACCGGATTTCCCTTCAATCGGGACTTGATGTGCTCGTAGGACTTGAAGAACGTGGCGCCGACGCGGTCCATCTTGTTGATGAACGCCAGCCGCGGTACGCGATACTTGTTCGCCTGGCGCCACACCGTCTCCGATTGCGGCTGCACGCCGGCAACCGCGTCATAGACCATGCATGCACCGTCGAGAACGCGCAGGGACCGCTCGACCTCGATCGTGAAGTCGACGTGGCCCGGGGTATCGATGATGTTGATGCGGTGCTCCGGATAGGACATGTCCATGCCCTTCCAGAAGCACGTCGTCGCCGCCGAAGTGATCGTGATGCCGCGCTCCTGCTCCTGCTCCATCCAATCCATGGTGGCGGCGCCGTCGTGCACCTCGCCGAGCTTGTGGTTGACGCCGGTGTAATAGAGGATGCGCTCGGTGGTCGTCGTCTTGCCGGCGTCGATGTGCGCCGAGATTCCGATGTTGCGGTAGCGCTCGATGGGGGTCTTGCGGGCCACGGTCATTTCCTTGCCAGCCTAGAAGCGGTAGTGCGAAAAGGCTTTGTTGGCCTCCGCCATGCGATGGACTTCTTCGCGCTTCTTCATGGCGCCGCCGCGTCCCTCGGCGGCCTCGGCGAGCTCGCCTGCCAGCCGCGCCCGCATGTTCTTTTCGCCGCGCTTCTGCGCCGCCTCGCGGATCCAGCGCATGGAGAGCGCCAGACGGCGGACCGGACGAACCTCGACGGGCACCTGGTAGTTCGCGCCGCCGACGCGCCGGCTCTTCACCTCGACTACCGGCTTCACGTTCTGCACCGCCTGCGTGAAGACTTCGACCGGGTCCTTGCCCGACTTCGTCTTGATCATGTCGAGCGCGCCATAGACGATGCGCTCGGCGGTGGACTTCTTGCCCCGCGTCATCAGCACGTTGATGAATTTCGCGACGTCGCCGTTATGAAACTTCGGATCCGGCAGCACTTCGCGCTTGGGAACTTCTCTGCGCCGAGGCATGGTTTCGCTCTCCCTTAGCCCGATTTCGCCAGCTTGGCGCCGTACTTGGAGCGGCCCTGCTTGCGGTCTTTCACGCCTTGCGTGTCGAGCGAGCCGCGCACGATGTGGTAGCGCACGCCCGGCAGGTCTTTTACGCGGCCGCCGCGAATGAGCACGACGGAGTGCTCCTGCAGATTGTGGCCCTCGCCGCCGATGTAGCCGATGACCTCATAGCCGTTGGTGAGGCGCACCTTGGCGACCTTGCGCAACGCCGAGTTCGGCTTCTTTGGAGTGGTCGTGTAGACGCGCGTGCAAACGCCACGCTTCTGCGGCGAGCCGGCGAGCGCCGGCACCTTCGATTTGGCCGGCTTGGCCGTGCGCCCCTGGCGCACCAATTGATTGACGGTAGGCATCGCGTATCTCTGAAAACAAACCGGGCGGCCACGTAGCTACACGCGTAGCCGCCCCGGAGGAAGTAAAGAGGCCGGATTATAAAGAGATTTTCGAACGAGCGTCAATGCCCGCTGCACTGCCGCAGAAGCGCCGGCTCACGGCGATGGATCGGCGATGAAGCCGAACCGCGACGCCACCTCGCTGCGCCCGATGCGCGGCAGCGTCTCTACCGCGTGCCCCAGCGTATCGACGTAAGCGAAGAGATCCCGATCATCGAGGAGCGCCAGGCGGTCTGCGACGAGGAGCAGCGAGCCTTCCTCATCGAGGAGCGCGCTTCTTACAAGAAAATTGCGGCCGCACTGGTCGACCAATCCGCCGTCCTGCGTGCGCACGACGAAGGGCGTATAGGAAAGCCGCACAAACACCCGTTGCGGTCCATTCTGGAAGAACCAGCGGCCTTGCGCGTCGCTGGCGTAATTGCGGGCGATGAAATCGCGCAGCGCCGCGTTGCCGATCGGCTCGAACGCCTCGCGTGCCGGATTGCGCAGCAACCAGCGGCCGCGCCGATCGAGCGCAAGCCATCCATAGACATCCGGAACGCCCGGCCATCTTGCCTGAGCCCCGCGTACGGCCTCATCCATTACGGTTTCGTGGAGAGCGCACTGCTCCCGCGCGGCGTTCAGCGCATGAATTTGTCGATCGGCTCGGGCGGGCGGATGCCAAAGCCCTGCGCATAGCGCACGCCGGCGTTGAGGAGCCGGGACACCGTATCGCGATCCTCGACGCACTCGGCAATCACGGTCACGCCCACCACTTCGCCGACGCGCGCGATCGCGCTCAGCTTGGAGCGCGCGACTTCGCTGACGGCGAGCTTGCGCACGATCACGCCATCGACCTTGAGGTACTCCACCCCGAGCGTCTTCAGCGCGTTGAACGAAACCGATCGACGACCGAAGCCATCCAGCAGCAGCTTGCAACCGATGGCCTTGGCGGCGATGGCGAAACGCTCCGCCGCGTCCGGATAGGCAAGGAAATCGGCCTCATCGATCTCGAACACGATGCTCGAGGGATCGACTTCGGCGCGCGCGAGCACGGCCGCTGCCTCGGTGGTGAAGCCGGCTTCGCCGAGCGTCTGCGTCGACACGTTGACGCCGAAGCGGCGCACGATGCTGCCGCGGGAGATGGCGAGCGCAACATGCCGCAGCACCCATTGATCGAACTCCGGCATCATGCGGCAGTGCTCGAACACCGGCAGGAATTCTCCAGGCGGAAGGAGCGCAGCCTCTTCCTCGCGCAGACGCACGAGCGCTTCGGCCATCGGGTAGGTGCCGGGCTCCTGCAGCGACTCGATCGGCTGTGCGAAAAGAATGAGCTCATCGCGCGCGAGCGCCTGCCGCAGCCGCTGCACCGGATCGGCCCACGGGGTGAGCTCCCGGCCCATGCGCTCCAGGAATTCCTCTTCGCCCGGCGCTTGCAGTGCTGGCGTGGCCATCCCTCCGCTCTCGGCCGGCAATCATACCTTTACACTCTTGGCTCTGTCCCGGTCTCCAGCCGATGAACGACGCAACGCCGCAGCTCTTTTGGGAAGATTTTCGCGCCGGCGAAACCGTCGAGATCGGCCGCCATACCTTCAGCGAAGCGGAGATCGTCGAATTCGCGCGGCAATTCGATCCGCAGCCGTTCCACACCGATCCGCAAGCGGCGCAGGAATCGTTCTTCGGCGGCCTGATCGCGAGCGGCTGGCATACCTGCGCGATCGGCATGCGCCTGATGGTGCAGCAATACATCGGCAGATCGGCGAGCGCAGGCTCTCCGGGTGTGGACAACATTCGCTGGCTCGCGCCCGTGCGCCCGGGCGACACGATCACCTACCGGCGGATCGTGCTGGAATCGCGCCCCTCGATGAGCAAGCCCGACCTCGGGCTGGTGCGCTCCAGCACCGAAGCATCGAATCAGCGCGGCGAGGTGGTGATGACGATGCAGGGCTGGGGATTGTTTCGCCGGCGCACTCCGCGTCAAACTGCCTGATCGCCCGGCGCCGGCGTTTCAGGCGCGCGCGAGATCCGCGCTCACGGCGAGGTGATCCGAGAGCAGGGACCAGGGAGCGCCGCGGTGCACGTGGGACGCGACGACGCTGAAGCCGCGCACGTAGATCCGGTCTAGCCGCAGCACCGGAAGCAGGCTCGGAAAGGTGCGCGCCGGCCGCTTCGTCATGGCAGCGGTGACCTCCACCAGCCCGAGGCGATGCCGCAGGATGCTGTCGGCCCGCTGGCGCCAGTCGTTGAAATCGCCCGCGACGATGATCGGGGCGCTCCTCGAAGCGAGGTCCTCCAGCCGATCGGCGAGCACCTGCAATTGCCGGCGGCGTCCGCGCTCGTGCAGCGACAGGTGCACGCACACACAATGCAGGTTGCGTCCCCAGCCGGGGACGCTGACGACGCAATGGAGCAGCCCTCGACGCTCGAACCGGTGGTCGGAGACGTCTTCGTTCTGCATCGACACGATCGGGAAGCGCGAAAGGATCGCGTTGCCATGATGCCCATGGTCGTAGACCGCATTCATGCCATAGGCATGCTGCCATTCGGCGCCGGCGAGGAACTCGTGCTGCGGGGCGAGCGGCCAGGTGATGAAGCGACGCTCGTGGCGCTGGTTGAATCCCTGCACTTCCTGCAGGAACACCAGGTCCGGCGCCAGCGCGCGCAGGCCTTCACGCAGCTCATGGATCACCATCCGCCGATTGAACTGCGACAACCCCTTGTGAATGTTGAGCGTCGCGACCTTGAGGGATTTCATCGCAGATCGAACTCGAATCGCCGCTCGAAAAGATCGGCATCGTCGAAATGACGCCGGCCGACGAACGCGGTGGCATGGCGCCCCCACTGCCGCATCGCGCCTGCCGAGCGCACGCCCATCGGCCAGAACCAGTAGCGTTCGGCGCGTTCGGTGCCGGCGATCATTCCGTCCGGCCGGAACGCGCTGCGCGAGCCGCCATCGAGCCGCATGAGGGAACGCAACTCGTCGTAGTCGCGCAATTGGTAGCGCGCAACGCTGTCGGTGCCGCGCACCAGCGCGACCCGCTCAACGTAATGGGTGCCGCTCGCGATGCGCACGAGCGGCCTCTCGCCGGCCGAGACGCGCGGCAGTTGCTGCGGAACGAACGCCCATTCCTCCAAGCGATCGGGAGCCGCAAGCGCACGCGCACGCGCGGTCGGAAAGAACATGTGGAAGCAGCCGCACGCATGGATGGTGTCATAGATGAGCGGTTCGCCCTGTGGCGAAAGCGTCACCCGCCACATGACAGCGTCGAGGGTGCCGGCGAGGAGGTCCCCGGGTTCGCGCGGCGGCCTCTCGGGGAACCACAGCGTATAGACGAGCTGAAGCAGCACCCGCCCGCGATAGAGCGTGTGTGACGCTTGGGCGTACACGACATGCCTGGAGGCATCGACGGCCGGAACGTCGCGCTCGCGGAGCCAGCGCAGCTCTCCGAAGCGGTCGTGATCGCCGCCGATCTCGATTTCGAAGCTGGGGGCGTGGGCCGCAATCAGATCGGCGAGATCGTCGGCCTGCGGTTCGGGCATGCCGAGGGGGTTCTCCGCCGCCGGAACAAGTGGTCGCCCCGGCGGCCCGGCCGGTCTTGGCGCAGGCGGAGGCGCGTAACGCACGGCGGGGCGGCGCGTATCGTCTTCGGCTCGCGCAAAGACGGCCTTCATTTCGTCTTCCCAGCGCCGCACACCCGAAGCGAAAGGGATGCGGGTGAGAAAGTACAGCCCCGCCAGGCGCAAGCCGCTTGAGTAGTCGTCGGGCACGCGGGCGCGCTCGAGGAGCATCCGGCGCACGTGCGGCTTTGCCATGTCGATTTCTTTCAGCAGGCGCGCGCAGTCGCGCGTGCGCGAAAGCGCTTCCGCGCGCGAGCCGGAAACGACCAGCTCGGGCAATCCGGCCACGTCCGCTTCCGGCAGATTGCCGATCTCGGCAATGCGGGCCGCGTGGTCGAGCGCGGCCAACCGCACGGCGAGCGCCTGCACTGCGGATTCGGAATCCGCAGCGCGCTCTTTCAGCGCACTCAGCAGCCGGTTGGCGCGCAGGTACGGAAACCCCGCGATGCGCGCTTCCTGAGCATCGCGTACCGCCGCAGCATCGATCGCCTGGTCGAGCGCTGCGTACCAGGACCCGCACGCCCTTACCGACGGCGCTGGCGATTCGAGATGCTCCCGCAACGGGCTTGCAACCGTTGCGCAGCCGGCAAGCGCTCCGATCGCCACCATCGCAACAAAGCAGCGCATCTCAGCTCGGCGATCGTTCCGGCACATTCCGGCGAGCCTCGCCGAGCATCCGGATTGCGTCGCGATTGGACCAGGAAAAGCATCGCGCGGCGGCAGCGCGCCACGGCAACCACTCATACGAAGTGTGCTCCTCGGCGGCAAGCGCCACCGCGCATGCCGAAGGCACTTCGAGCCTGAACGGGTGTTCCACGTTGTGCGTAACGCCTGGCGCGAACCGGTGGCGCCAGTGGGCGTAGATCTCGAACGTGTAGGTGACGTTCCAGGCCTTCAGCGCCATGCGCGGCGCATCGATCCCGGTCTCTTCGCGCACTTCGCGCAGCGCGGCGTCCGCGAGCGGCTCTTCTGCCCAGTCGAGCGAACCGGTGACCGATTGCCAGTAGCCGGCACGCCGCGCCCGCTCCATGAGCAGCACTTCCAGCACCGGCGTATGGACGACGACGAGCACGGAAACCGGCAGTTTCATCGCCGGTGCGCTTCTTCCCGAAAGAGCGGCGGCAAGTTCGGCGGCCCTGCTACGAACACCGCAAAGAACGGCATGCCGCGCGCAGCCCAATGGCGCGCAGCCGACGCGAGGATGTCGGTGAAGACGGAAACATCGTCCTGCGCAAGGTCCGCTGACTGTTCGATGAGGAGGACGTATCCCGCAGCGTCGATCCACGAAAGGTCCGTCAGGCAGTCCTCGAGCGCATCCCAATTCGCACCGAACCACGCCGGAAAGCGCAGCGCACGACCCAAGGTCGCTAGCAACCCCGCTTTGTCCCGCACCCCCGCGAGGGAGATGGGCAAGACCTGCAAGCGGCTTTCCTTCGTCGCGTCGAGCACCTCTTGCGGACGCGCCACGCGATAGACGCCCGAGCGCTTCACATCGCTCAAGCGCTGCAACAGCTTTCCCATGTCATTCCCGGATGCGTCGGAAGGTGCGGTAGTGATCGTCCGTATAGTAGTACTCGCCACTGCGGCCAGCGACGATGCGGCGTGCGCCGCGGTCGCGCGCACCCGGCGTCTTCACGGTGTATTCGCGGTAGTACCCCCGCTCGCGCTTGGGCAATCGCGCCTCGCGATTGCCGAAGACCGAACCATCCTTCGGATAGGGGAACGGGCCGCCGGCGGCAATGCGCGCGAGCGTCTCGCGCGCTTCGCCCGGTAGCGCCGCGACCGGGATTTCCGCTTGCTGCCATGCGAAGGCGCTCGCCGCGGCGACCAGCGCAGCGAGCCAGACTGCGAACCGCATCAGGCAGCCGGCTTGTCCCTCAACCGCAGCCCGAGCTCGCGCAACTGCTTTTCGTCGACGCTACTGGGCGCCTCCGTGAGCAGGCACTGGCCGCGCTGGGTCTTCGGGAATGCGATCACGTCGCGGATCGATTCCGTCCCGGCCATCAGCGCGACCATGCGGTCGAGGCCGAACGCGATCCCGCCGTGCGGCGGTGCGCCGTACTGCAGGTTCTCGAGCAGGAAGCCGAATTTCTTCTGCGCCTCCTCGGCCGAGATGCCGAGCGCCTGGAACACCTTCTGCTGCACCTCGGCGCGATGAATGCGCACCGAGCCGCCGCCGATTTCCCAGCCGTTCAGCACCATGTCGTAACCCTTGGAAAGGGCGCGAGCGGGATCGGACGCGAGCAGGTCCTCATGGCCGTCCTTGGGACTGGTGAACGGATGGTGCGCGGCAGACCAGCGGCGCCCTTCCTCGTCCCATTCGAACATCGGAAAATCGACCACCCAGGCCGGGCGCCAGCCTTTTTCTGCATAGCCCTTCTCGTGACCGATCTTCACGCGCAGTGCGCCGAGCACGTCGTTCACGACTTTTGCCTTGTCGGCACCGAAGAGCAGCACGTCGCCGTTCCCGGCCCCGCTGCGTTCCAGAATCTGCGCCAGCACCTCGGCCGGCAGGAACTTGACGATCGGCGATTGCAGCCCCTCGGGCAGGCGCGAGCGGTCGTTGACCTTGATCCAGGCAAGCCCCTTGGCGCCGTAGATCGCGGCGAAGGCGGCGAAATCGTCCAGCTCCTTGCGGCTGAAATCCGCGTTCGGAATTCGCAGCGTGGCCACGCGCCCGTTCGGCAGCTCGGCGGCTGCGCGAAAGACCTTGAAGTCCACGCTTTTCATCAGGTCCGTGAGCTCGGTCAGTTCGAGCGGAATACGCAGGTCCGGCTTGTCCGAGCCGTAGCGGCCCAGCGCCTCGGCATGCGTGAGCCGCGGAAAAGGCTGCGGCAGCGCCACCCCGAGCACGCGCTGAAAAATCTCGCGCACCACCTGCTCCATCAGCGATTGGATCTCCGCCTCGTCGAGGAACGACGTTTCGACGTCGATCTGCGTGAACTCGGGCTGCCGGTCGGCACGCAGGTCCTCGTCGCGGAAACAGCGCACGATCTGGTAGTAGCGATCGAAGCCGGCCACCATCAGCAATTGCTTGAAGAGCTGCGGCGATTGCGGCAAGGCATAGAACGAGCCCAACTGCAAACGGCTCGGCACGAGGAAATCGCGTGCTCCTTCCGGCGTCGAGCGGGTCAGCATCGGCGTCTCGACGTCGATGAAACCGAGGCGATCGAACGCCTCCCGCGCCGCCATCGCCACCCGGTGACGCAACCGCAGGTTCTTCTGCATTTTTTCGCGCCGCAGATCCATGACGCGGTATTGCAGGCGGGTGTTTTCCGCCAGGTTCTCTTCGTCGAGCGGAAAGGGCGGCGGCACCGACGGGTTCAGGAGCTCCACTTCCTGTGCCAGGACTTCCACTTCGCCGGAGGGCAGATTCGGGTTGATCGTGCCTTGCGGGCGGCGCCGGACGAGACCGGTCACTTTCAGCACGAACTCGGCACGCACGCGATCGGCGATGGCAAATGCCTGCGGCCGGTCGGGATCGAACACGACCTGCGCCAGTCCTTCGCGGTCGCGCAAGTCGACGAAGATCACGCCGCCGTGGTCGCGGCGCCGGTGGGCCCAGCCGCACAACGTCACGCTCTGTCCGACCTGCCGGGCGCTCAGCTCGCCGCAATAGAGCGTGCGCATGGCGCTCAGGCCGACACTTTGCGTGCGACCCGGCGGATCGGAGGGGGCGCGACCACGCCCATCGAGATGATGTACTTGAGCGCCTGGTCGACCGTCATGTCGAGCTCGATCGCGTCCTTGCGCGCTACCAGCACGAAGTAGCCACCGGTCGGATTGGGCGTGGTGGGCACGTACACCGACAGGTAGTCCTGCAGGTGATTGGCGACATCGCCGCCCGGTGTTCCGGTGAGAAAGGCGATGGTCCACATGCCGGGGTGCGGCCACTGCACCAGCAGCGCCTTGCGGAACGCTTCACCGCTCGAGGAAAACAGGGTGTCGGAGACCTGCTTGACGCTCGAATAGATCGAGCTCACGAACGGGATGCGATGCAGGATCGCGTGCCACAGGCGCACCAGACGCTCGCCGATGAAGTTCGCCGCGAACACGCCCGTCAGGAAGACGATCACCAGCGTCATCAGCACGCCCATTCCGGGGACGTGCACGCCGAGCCAGCTCTCGGTGCGGAACTGCTCCGGCAGCAGCAGCAGGATGTTGTCGAGCGTATCGACGACCAGCCGCAGCACCCAGATGGTGATGACCAGCGGGACCCAGATCAGGAGCCCGGTGATGAGGTACTTCCTCACACTAGGCCGCTGCGGACTCTTTCTTGGGTTCCGTCGTGCTTTCGCTGGATCCCTCGGACCCGGAGGCGGCAGAACTGTCGCCTTTCGGGCCTTCGCTTGCGGCCTTTTCCTTGGCGGGGGCGGCGCCGCCTTTGGACGGCTTGCCGCCGGAATTTCGGAAATCGGTGACGTACCAGCCGCTTCCTTTCAGCTGGAAGCCTGCCGCCGACAGCAATTTCTTGAAGGTTTCCTTGCCGCACGAAGGGCACACCGTTTTGGGCGGCTCGCTCACCTTCTGCAGGAACTCGTCCTGGAATCCGCATTCCAGGCACCGGTATTCATAGATGGGCACGGCTGGCTTCCCCTCGTTCGGTCGGGCGCAAAATCATACCGCAATGCAAAAACGCATCCAATCAACTGGGGCCAAAGTGCCGCAACACAAGAGGCGCCTTCAAAACGGGATGTCGTCTTCCATGTCGTCGAACTTGCCCGCCGGCTTCTTCGCCGCCGTCCCGCTCGTCTTGGGCTCGGCGGGCGACTCGCTCGCGCGAGCTTCGCCGGCTCCGGCGCGCGAACCGAGCATCTGCATCCGGTCGCCGATGATTTCGGTCGAATAGCGCTCGACGCCCTCCTTGTCCTGGTACTTCCTGGTGCGGATGCGCCCCTCGATGTAGACCTGCGAGCCCTTCTTGAGGTACTCGCCCGCGACTTCCGCCAGCCGGCCGAAGAACGCTACGCGGTGCCACTCGGTCGCCTCCTTCATCTCGCCGCTCGCCTTGTCTTTCCAGCGGTCGGTGGTGGCGACGCGGATGTTGGTGATCGCATCGCCGCTCGGTTGATACCGCGTTTCCGGATCGGCGCCGAGATTCCCGACCAGGATGACCTTGTTTACCGATGCCATGTCTGCCTCCCCCGTTCAAGTTTGCTGCTTTCCATCCAACGCAAGTCCTGTGCCGCCGTTGACCGCGCCGATGCGCGGCGGCGCACGCATGCCAAACGCCAGCGCGAGCCACACCATCGACAGCAGTATGCATGCGGCAAAGATGCCGGTTGCGCCGAAGCGCGCCGCGAGCGATCCCCCGGCCAGGCCGCCGAAGAAAAGGCCGAGCGTCTGCATCGTGTTGTACACACCGATCGCTGCGCCTCGCGAAGCGGCAGGGGCGTGCCGCGTGACGAGTGCCGGAATCAATGCTTCCAGCACGTTGAACGCGGCAAAGAAACCGAGCATCAATGCGGCAAGGCCCATCAGGCCGAACGGCGCAAAGGTAAGCAAAGCGTACACCGTCGCGAGGAGCGCTACGGCACCGAGCATCACCGGGCGCGGGCGATTGCGCCGATCGGCGAAGAAGACCGCCGGGATCATGCACGCGAAAGAAGCGAGCACCACCGGCAGATAGAACGCCCAATGATTCGCAAGCGGCAGGCCGACATCGCGCAGCACCCCGGGCAACACGACGAACATCGCCATCTGCATCGCATGCAGCGCGAAGATGCCGAAGTGGAGTCGCAGCAATTCTGGTTGCATCGCGATGGCGGCTGCGAACGGCACCGGAGCCGCATGCACACGCGGCGGTGGCTCGGGCACGACCGCTGCCACGAGCCAGATCGCTGCGAGCGAAAGCGCTCCGACGAGCGCAAAAAGGCCGCCCATGCCGATCGCCCGGTAGAGCGCCGGGGCAACGACCAGCGCCAGCGCGAACGCAAAGCCGATCGTCGAGCCGATCATCGCCATCACCTTGGTGCGGTGCCCCTCGCTCGTGAGATCGGCGGCGAGCGCGACGACCACCGAGGAGATTGCGCCAGCCCCCTGCAGCGCCCGGCCCGCGATCGCGGTCCAGATGTCGGCCGCCACCATCGCAAGAAAGCTGCCGGCGGCAAAGATCACCAGGCCGACGTAGATCACCGGCTTGCGTCCCCAGCGATCCGATGCGAGGCCAAACGGGATCTGCAGGATCGCCTGGGTGAGCCCATAGGCGCCCAGCGCGACGCCGACCAGCAACAGATCGTCGCCGCCGCGGTAGCTCGGCGCGTGCAGCGCGAACACCGGCAGGATCAGGAACAGCCCGAGCATTCGCAGGCCGAAGATCGCGGCGAGGCTCGCCCCCGCACGCAGCTCGGCCGGCTTCATCCGCTCTGCGCGCATGGAGACTGGAGGGAAGCAAACGGAAAAGACTATATTAGCGAGTTTTCCCCTTCCGGCACCGATCCTCCTTGAACTCGATCCGCATCCGCGGTGCGCGCACCCACAACCTGAAGGACATCGCGCTCGATCTGCCGCGGCAGAAGCTCGTCGTGATCACCGGGATCTCCGGCTCGGGCAAGAGCTCGCTTGCGTTCGATACGCTGTACGCCGAAGGGCAGCGCCGCTACGTCGAATCGCTCTCGGCCTACGCGCGGCAGTTCCTCGAGATGATGGAGAAGCCGGACGTCGATCTGATCGAAGGGCTTTCTCCGGCGGTCGCCATCGAGCAGAAGGCGACCAGTCACAATCCGCGCTCGACGGTCGGCACCGTGACCGAGATTCACGACTATCTGCGCCTGCTCTACGCGCGCGCGGGCATTCCCTACTGCCCACAGCACGATCTCGCGCTGCAGGCACAGTCGGTGTCGCAAATGGTCGACCATGTGCTGCGACTGCCGCAGGACACCCGTCTGATGGTGCTTGCGCCGGTCGTCGCGGCGCGTCGCGGCGAGCAGGCGGAACTGCTCGATGAATTGCGGGCGCAAGGATTCACACGGGTCCGGATCGATGGCAAGGTGCATGACCTCGACGCTGCGCCGCGCCTGCAAAAGAACGTGAAGCACACGGTCGAGGCGGTGATCGACCGCCTGCGCGTGCGCACGGATGCGAAGCAGCGGCTGGCCGAATCGTTCGAGACGGCGCTGCGCCATGCCGACGGGCGAGCGATCGCGGTCGAGACCGACTCCGGCAAGGAGCATCTCTTTTCGGCGCGCTTTGCCTGCCCGCAGTGCAGCTATTCCCTCGGCGAACTCGAGCCGCGGCTCTTTTCGTTCAACAACCCCATCGGCGCCTGCCCGAAGTGCGACGGCCTCGGGACCGTCGAGTTCTTTGACCCGCAGCGGGTGGTGGCGCACCCGGATCTTTCGCTCGCCTCGGGTGCGATCCGCGGCTGGGACCGGCGCAACCACTTCTACTACTCGCTGCTGCAGGCGCTCGCCGCACACTATCGGTTCGACATCGAGCAGCCATGGCACACGCTCGATGAGAAAACGCGCCGCATCCTCCTCGAGGGATCGGGCAGCGAGCGGATTGCGTTCCCGTATCCCGGCGAGCGGGGGCGACGCTCGGTCCGGCAACATGCGTTCGAGGGCATCCTGCCCAACTTCGAGCGGCGCTATCGCGAGACCGAGTCGCAGGTGGTGCGCGATGAGCTGGCGAAGTATCGCAACGTGCGGCCGTGCCCCGAATGCGGCGGCACACGGCTGCGCGCCGAAGCGCGCAATGTGCGCATCGGCGAGCGCTCGCTGCCCGAAGTTGCGCACCTGCCACTGCGCGAGACGCTGGCGCTCTTCCGCCAGTTCCGCATCGAGGGCGCGCGCGCGCCGGTGGCCGAACGCATCGCGCGCGAGATCGCCAACCGGCTCGAATTCCTCGTCGACGTCGGGCTCGATTACCTGTCGCTCGACCGGCCGGCTTCGACGCTCTCCGGCGGCGAGGCGCAGCGCATTCGCCGTGCGAGCCAGATCGGCTCGGGACTTACCGGCGTTCTCTATGTGCTCGACGAGCCGTCGATCGGTCTGCACCAGCGCGATAACGCGCGGCTCATCTCGACGTTGAAGCGCCTGCGTGACCTCGGCAACTCCGTGATCGTGGTAGAGCACGACGAAGAGGCGATCCGCGCGGCCGATCACATCGTCGACATGGGCCCGGGCGCGGGCGAAGCCGGCGGGCAGGTGGTGGCCGAAGGGCCGCTCGCGCGCGTCATTGCGAATGAGCAGTCGCTCACCGGCAAGTACCTGTCCGGCACGCTGGCGATCGACGTTCCCAGGCGACGACGCAGGGCCGGCGAGGCCCGGATGTCGGTCCTCGGTGCGCGCGGCAACAATCTTCGCGGCGTCGATTTCACGGTGCCCGCCGGGCTTTTCGTCTGCGTCACCGGCGTGTCCGGCTCGGGCAAGTCGACGCTCGTGAACGACACGATGCATGCAGCGCTTGCGCGTCACCTGCACGGCAGCCAGGCGGAGCCCGCGCCGCACGATTCGATCGCCGGCCTGGAGCATTTCGACAAGGTGGTGAGCGTCGACCAGAGCCCGATCGGGCGCACGCCGCGCTCCAATCCCGCCACTTACACCGGGCTCTTCACGCCGATCCGCGAGCTCTTCGCCGGGGTGCCGGAAGCGCGCGGCCGCGGCTACGACGCAGGGCGCTTCTCCTTCAACGTGAAAGGC
>DASUMM010000354.1:0-12144 GCA_036277655.1 Burkholderiales bacterium
GCCGCTCGCGGCAAGTCGGCGCCCGTCCAGCCGCCGCCGGTCGGCGAAGCGCGACAGTACGACGCTCTGCCGGCGGGGGACGACGAGCTCCTCGCCATTGAGGAAGAACCGGCGGCCGCGATACAGAAGCTGGCTTCTCGGATCCAGCACTGCGGTGCGGCGCGCAAGCGCGGTGCGAAATGCGCGCAGCGCAAGCGGACGCGACGGAAGCGCGAAAACGACGTGATGCTTCGGCGCCGTCAGATGCCTTCCCAGGCTGCGCAATACGTCGTCGCGGGTCCAGCGGATCTGCGCGACCGCTTTCGTCGCGAAACGCACCAACGCGGTGCCGATGCGTGCGCTCGCGCGCTCCGGGCGCAGCAGCGGATCGCGATAGATGCGGTTGCGAAAACCGCGCTCGTGCAGCGCATCCAGCAGTGCGGCAGCGATCTCCGCTTCGCGCGGCGCGCGAAAGCCGATCGAATACGTCCACGAGGGCTCGAGCGCAACGCCCTCGTGGCCCCAGCGCGGCGGCAGGTAGAGAAGGTCGCCCTCTTCCAGCAGGTACTCTTCCTCCGGCGAAAAATCGGCGATGAGCCGCAATGGCGCATCGGGCACCTCGGCGAAGCGCCGCGGGCGCTGCAGGCGCCAGACCCTTCGCCCCGGGCCTTGGATCAGAAACACGTCGTATTCATCGTAGTGAGCGCCTACGCTGCCCTGCGGGGCGGCATAGCTCACCATCACGTCATCCATGCGTGCCTGCGGCAGGAACGCGAATCGCCGCAGCAACGCTTCGGAACGCGCGCTATGCAGGTTGACGCCATGCACCAGCAGCGTCCAGCCGCGCGGGCGCTGCTCGACGATCACGCGGCGCGCGATCGGGCCGCGCTGCACGCTCCATTGCGGGCCGCGGCGGGAAACCAGCCGCGACTCGACGTCGCTGCGCGCAGCAAGCGCGAACAGCCGCCGGTTGCCCCGCCACTCGGCGAGATCCTCGAGCGCGCCGCGCACCAGGAGCGGCTTGCGCTGCCAATACTGCTCGAGAAACTTGCCAGCCCGCATGCCGCCCGGCAGACGATCGTGCATCGCGCAAATCCACGTGGAGAAAAAGTTGTAGCTGCGATGCTACAAGAGGCTTGCCTTTCTGCATTCAACGTGCATTAGAATGAGCCGCGACTCGCATGCTGCAACCCGGACAAAACGCACCGGAATTCGTCCTGCACGATGCCGATATGCAGGCGGTAAGCCTCGCCGAATTTCGCGGCAGGCTGGTGCTGCTGTATTTCTATCCGCGCGACGGCACGCCCGGCTGCACGCTCGAGGCGACCGACTTCTCCGACCATGAGGATCAGTTCGATCGCTGCGACTGCGTGATCCTCGGCGTCTCGCGCGACGATTGCCTCACGCACGCGGAGTTCCGCGACAAGAACGGCCTTTCGATCCGGCTGCTGTCGGACCCCGACGGCGAGGTGTGCAAGCTCTATGAAGTGCTGCACGACAAGGAGCATGAAGGCGTGCATCGCCAGTGCGTCGTGCGCTCGACGTTCGTCATCGATCGCAAGGGCGTGATCCGGCATGCGGCGTACGGCGTGAACCCGAAGCATCATGTGAGTGAAATGCTGGAAGTGGTGCGCCGCCTGAAGAACGGCAAGACCGAGAAGCGGCGTCCCGCGCCTGCGGCCAAGGCGCACGCCTGAGCCTGCGTCACGTCGCAGCGTTCGCGCTGCTGCTTCCTGCGAGCGCGGTTGCGATCAGTCCGGAAGCGAAAGAGTTCATCGAGATTCTGAAGACGCTCGAGCCGGTGCATTGCGAGAAGCGCAAGCTGCGGCGCGAAATCGCGCTCGCCGAGGCCGAGAAGCGCGAGCCGGACGCGAGGCAGTTGCGCGAGCGCTTCGCCAAGCTCGACGCCGAGCCGCGCACGGCGAAGCTCGAGCGGCGGCTCGCCGAGCTGGAGCCGCGCATCCATCCGGCAGGCGCGGGGCCGCGCAACCCGGACGATCTGCCGGCGATCAGCCGCCAGCAGCGCGAAGCGTTCTATCGCTGCGACTAGCGGCTAGGAAACTTCGATGATCATGCTGTCGTCGACGCCGCCGCCGAACGGCACCTGGTCCATGCGCGGCAGCGCGTAGCCGCGGATTCCGAACCAGTCGAAAAGCTCGATCGCCACCGCGAGGCTGCGCAGCGCCCCTTCAGGATCGAGCGCAAACAGCTCGTCCTCGTCGACCTCGTCGGCGCGGCCGTGGCTCAGGCGCTGCCGCGTGCGATCCAGTGCGACCACGCGACGATACAGCTCGGCATTCTCCTGCAGCAGCGAACGGCGCATCAGGTAGAGCGGCGCTTCGTGCAGCAGACGCGGCAGAGTGTGGTCCTTCACGAGGATCTCGTAGACCGGGTCGATGCGCGGGCTGCCGCGCCTTCCCCTCGGCAGCGGCACCACCTTGAGCGGCACGATGTTCAGGTGAGAGGGCGGCGCGGACGCGGCGAGCACCTTGCGATACTCCGCATCGAGGACGCTTTTCACCAGCGTCTCCACTGCGAGCGCTGCATAGACGATCGCTTCGCGCTCGTTGCGCGTCTCGCAGGCGCGCAGCGCATCGAGCAGGATCTCGTGGCACATCGGCAACTCGGTGGCGGCATCGACCTGCTCGATCCGCTCGGCGAGCGTCATCGTCGCCGCCGTCTCGACGCGATAAGTGCCGCGCAGGTATCCCTTGGTCGCGGGCGCGCCGGGGAAGCGCAGCTCCGGGAACGAGGCCAACTGCGCCATTTGCACGCCGAAGAACTCCGTCGGCAGCGTGGCTTGCTTGGAAGCGATGCGCAGCATGCGCAGGAACGCATGCGCCGAGGCGGAAATGGCCTCCGCCGACGCTTTTCCGCGCGGCACGATCAGTCGCAGCCGGTTCGACAGCACGTGACAGCACTCCGCAGTCAGCGGAATGATCTGCGGCCGATCCTGCGGGCCGGTAAAGAGCAGCGGGTTCACCAGCTTGCATCCATGCAGCCTGGCGAGCGGCAGCATGGCGGGATCGCCGGGACGCACGTTCCAGCGAATCTCCCCCTTCAGGTGCAAGGTCGCGACTTTCATCGGTGCAGGCCGTCCTCGGGCGCCGGCTTCCCGCGCCTTGCGCAATAATGACGATCCATTTCGATGATTCCGGTGACGCGATGCCGACCGAACGGATCAAGGTCTTCTGGCAGCCCGGGTGCACGAGCTGCCTGCGCACGAAGGAGTTCCTCGCCCGGCAGGGCGTCGACTTCGAATCGATCAACGTGCACGGCGACGAGGCCGCGATGGCGGAATTGCGGAGCCTGGGCGCGCGCAGCGTGCCGGTGGTGGCCCGCGGCGGGCGCTTCGTCTACGCGCAGACGCTACAGGACGTGGTCCGCTTCCTCGACCTGCAGATCCGGCTCGCCGAGCGACTGCCGCCGCAGTCGCTGGTGGAGAAGCTCGACGTGGTTCTTTCCGCCGCAGTGCGCTACGTCCGCCAGCTCCCCGAGGCACGCCTCGCGCTGCCGTTCCGCAATCGCAACCGACCGATCCGCGTGCTGGCGCATCACGTGTTCCGCATTCCGGAGGCGTTTCTCGAAGTCGTGCCGGCGGGCCCGCTCGACTACGACCGCATCATGAAGGAGCCGGGCGCGGACTTGTGCACGGGAGAGGACATCGCGTGTTACGGCGACTCGGTGCGCGTGCGGTTCCTGCAATGGTGGCGCGGGTATCCGGACAAGGAGTGCGCGACCGAGATGGAGACGTATTTCGGGCGCCATTCGCTGCACGAAGTGCTCGAGCGGACCGTGTGGCATCCGGCGCAGCATGTGCGGCAACTGTTGCTGATCCTGGAAGAGCTCGGCATCGAACCCGATGGTCCAATCACGATGCGGGACCTTTCAGGATTGCCGTTGCCCGAAAAAGCCTGGGACGGCGAAGCCAGCTAAGCGCCGTGCCAGCGGTTCCAGATCCTGCGCGCGGGCGCAATCAGCTCGCTCGCGGACATTCCGATCGGGCCGGTGCCGCCCGCGACCAGCTCGTCAGCCGCCGCGCCGTGCAGGTGCACGCCAAGAACCAGCGCGGCTTCCCCGCCGAGTCCCTGCCCGAGCAGCGACCCAAGCATGCCGGAGAGGACGTCGCCAGTTCCGGCCGAAGCCATCCCGGGATTTCCGGAAGTGTTGACGAACCAGTGACCGTCGCGGGCGAAGAGAATCGTGCCGGCGCCTTTCAGCGCCACGTGCGCATTCAGTTCCCCGGCGAGCCTGCGGCCGGCGGCGATTCGATCCTGCTGCACTTCGGCGGTCGTCATCCCGAGGAGCCGCGCGGCCTCCGCCGGGTGGGGCGTGGCGAGCGTGTCGGCTTTCCGGCGCGCGCACGCTTCCTTCAAGTCCGCATTCTGCGCGAGCAGGTTGAGCGCGTCGGCGTCCAGCACGCAGGGCATGTCGCTCGCGAGCGCAGCGCCGACGAGCGTCTCGGCGCGCTCGCTCTCGCCCAGGCCCGGGCCGACGACCAGCGCATCGAGCTCCATGCCGAGTGCTTCGTCGGGATGGCGCAGCATGAGTTCCGGAGCTGACGGATCGACGACCGGCGCATCGGCTGCGAGCAGGCCGACATACACGCGGCCGGCGCCGAGGTGCAAGGCTGCCCGTCCGGCGAGCAGCGCTGCGCCCACCATTCCACCGGCACCGCCAAGGACTCCCACCGACCCCGCTTGGCCCTTGTGGAAGTTGCGCGGTCTCGGCTTGAGCGAGTCGCGGAACAGCGCCGGCTCGGCGATCCACGCGTTCGGTGCATGCAGGCTTGCGGGATCCAGGCCGAGCGTTTCGAGGAAAATTTCGCCGCAATGATCCGGCCCGTCGAGCGTCAGCAAGCCGGGCTTCAGGCCGAGGAACGTCACCGTGTGCGTTGCTCTCACGGCTTCGCCAAGGATTGCTCCGCTGTCGGAGGCGAGCCCGCTCGGGATGTCGAGCGCGAGCACCGGGCAGCGCTGCGTGTTGGCGAACGCGATCAGCTTCGCGTGCTCGCCCTCGGGCGCGCGCGTGAGGCCGATGCCAAAGAGGCCATCGACGACAAGCGCCCATTTGCGATCGCCTGGGACTGCCGTAAGCACTTCACCGCCTGCATCGATCCATTTCTGGCGCGCGCGTTCGGCATCCGGCGGGAGTTTCGCCGTGGTGGCCGGCGACACCACGACCACGCGCAAGAACTTTCCTTTCAGATGCGCGGCGACTTCGAGCGCATCGCCGCCGTTGTTGCCGGGTCCGGCGAGCACCAGCACATCCTTGCCGCGATCGGAGAGGAGCCGCGCGGCGATCTCGGCCGCCGCCGCCCCCGCACGCTCCATGAGCGTAGGCGATCCGCCGCCGGCTCGCTCCTCGATGCGGCGGATGTCGCTCGTCGAATAGATCGGCTGCGGCATGCTAGCGGAGCAGATCGTACCTGCCGCCCTTTTCGAGCGCACGCCGGTAGCCAGGCCGGGCATGGATGCGCCCGAGGAACGCCATCAGGTTCGGGCGGCGTGCGTCGAGCCCGCCGCGCGCCGCCGCCGCCTCGAGCGGAAAGCTCATCTGCACGTCGGCTGCCGTGAACTCCTCTCCCGCAAACCATTCGCTCTTCGCGAGTTCCGCTTCCATGAAATCCAGGTTGCGGTCGATGTTGGGCTGGATGAACGAATTCCTCGCACGGTTGGCGATGGCGCGCGCGATCGGGCGGACGAAGAAGGGCGCCGGCGCTTTCTCGATCCGGTCGAAGACGAGCTTCAGCAGCAACGGCGGCATCGCCGTGCCTTCGGCGAAATGCAGCCAGTAGGTGTAGCGCAGCCGCTCCGGGGTGCGATGCGCAGGGATCAGTCGTCCGTTCCCATACTTGGCTACGAGGTACTCGACGATCGCGCCGGACTCGGCGACCGTCTGGGCGCCGTCGGCAATGACCGGAGATTTTCCGAGTGGATGCACTTCGCGCAGTTCGGGCGGGGCGAGCATGGTCTTCGCATCGCGCTGGTAGCGCTTGACTTCATAGGGCAGATCGAGCTCCTCCAGCAGCCATAGCACGCGCTGCGAGCGAGAGTTGTTCAGATGGTGGACGAGGATCACCGGCCCGCGCTACTTCGATTTCGCGAGCAGCGCGTCGGGCAGCCAGGTGGCGATCTGCGGGAATGCGGTCACGACCGCGATGGCGAGCAGCATCACGCAGAAGAACGGGATCGACGCGGTGGCGACGTAGTGGATGTCGCGCTTGCTCATCGTCTGCAGCACGAACAGGTTGAAGCCGACGGGCGGCGTGATCTGCGCGATCTCGACGAGCAGCACGATGAAGATGCCGAACCAGATCAGGTTGAAGCCGGCGGCCTCGATCATCGGCAGCACGATCGAGGTCGTCAGCACGATCATCGAGATGCCGTCGATCGCCATGCCGAGCAGCACGTAGATGACGGCGAGCGCGAGAATGAGCCCGTACGGACTGACCTGCAGCGAAGCGACCCACGCGGCGAGCGCCCGCGGGATGCCGGTGAACGCCATGCACGAGGAGAGGAAGGCGGCGCCGGCGAGAATGAACAGGATCATGCAAGAGAGCCGCGTCGCCCCCATCAGGCTGGCGCGGAAATTTTCCACCGTGAGCGCGCCGCTCCACCAGGCAATGCCGAGCGCCCCGAGCACGCCGAAAGCCGCCGCTTCGGTCGCCGTCGCGGCGCCGGTAAACATGACGCCCATGATGAAGGCGATGAGCACGAGGCACGGGATGAGGTTGCGTGCACGGCGAAAACGCTCGCCCAGGCGCAGTTTCTCGGAGGCGACCGGGGTCTTCCCCGGGTGGAGCAGCGCCCAGATGATGATGTAGCCGCAGAAGAGCGTCACCAGCAGCGCGCCCGGCAGCACGCCGGCAATGAACATCTTGAGTATCGAGACCTCGGCGGCCACGGCGTACACGATCATGATGATCGACGGCGGAATCAGCAGCCCGAGCGTCCCGGCGCCGCACAGCGAGCCGAGCGCGGTCCGCTCGTCGTAGCCACGGCGCTTCAGCTCGGGCAGCGAGACCTTGGCAATCGTCGCGCAGGTGGCGGCCGAAGAGCCGCACACCGCTGCGAAGATCGCGCAACCGAAGATGTTCACGTGCATCAACCGCCCCGGCAGCCATTCGAGCCACGGCGCAAGCCCGGCGAACATCTCCTCCGAGAGCCGGGTGCGAAACAGGATCTCGCCCATCCAGACGAACAGCGGCAGCGCCGCAATGGTCCAGGAGGCGCCGGCGCCCCAATAAGACTGGAAGAGGCTTACCTCGGGAGGGCTGGAGGTGAAGAAATACAGCCCGGCCCAAGCGACCACGCTCATCGCCATGGCGATCCACAGCCCGCCGGCCAGCAGCAGCACGAACAGCACCAGCAGGATCGCGGCGACTGCGATGGTGCTCATGCCGAGGGCGCTTCGTCGGGATGCGCGCGGTGCGCCTGCTCGGCGGCCCGGTACGCAGGGGTCCCGCCGCGCAACAGCACAAGGAATTCGTCGAGCACCGCGACGAAGAGGATGAACGCTCCGGCGACCAGGCTCATCTGCGGGATCCAGATCGGGAGGAGGATCAGGCCTTGCGCGACCTCGCCGAACTTCCAGCTCTCATAGACGAAGCGCGCCACCGCATAGAGCAGGGCGGCGGTGAAGACGAGCGCCACGCCGAGCGCGATCACTTCGGCCGCGCGACGCGCCGGCGGTGCCAGGCGATCGAGCAGCAGCCCCACGCGGACCAGCTCGCCGCGCCGGAACGTGTAGCCGAGCGCGAGGAATGCCGAGGCGGCGCACAGCCACGCCACGAGGTCGTCGGCGCCGCGCAAAAGCAGGCCGAACTCGCGCATGCCCGCCTGCGCCAGCATCAGCACGCAGATGCTGGCGAGGCAGACAGCGGCGAACGCGCCGCTCGCCGCGTAGAGGCGGTCGAGGAACCGCCTCAAGCCGTCACTTCCCGCGGTACGCCTTGACGATCGCTTCGCCGTCGGCGCCGGCGGCCTTCAGCCACTCGCCGGCGATCGTGTCGCCGACCTTGTTGAGGGCGGACATCAGCCCGGCGTCCGGCGCGTGCACGGTCATGCCGTTGTCGGCAAGCATTTTGTTGGCGCTCGCCTCACGCTGGCGTGAAAGATCCCATCCGCGCTTCTCGGCCGCTGCGCCCGCATCGGTGAGCGCTTTCTTTTGCGCGTCCGGCAGGCGCTCGAACGAGCGGGCGTTCACCACCACGACATTCTTCGGATGCATCGCGTTCGTCATGTAGTAGTTCTTGACGAACTCCCAGGCCTTGGTCGAGGTGCCGGTGGCCGAGGAGGTGATCATTGCTTGCACCGTGCCGGTAGCGAAGGCCTGCGGCACTTCCGGAACCTGGATCACCGTCGGGCTTGCGCCGAGCAGCTCGGCGAGGCGCGCAGTGTAGGCGCTGTAGGTGCGGAACTTGGTTCCCTTGAAATCGTCGACGCTCTTCAGCGGATTCTTCGTATACAGCCCCTGACCCGGCCAGGCGACCGAGTAAAGCAACCGCAGGCTGCGCGCTTGCAGCTTCTTCTCGAGCACCGGTTTCTGGGCCTGATAGAGCTTCCAGGCGTTGTCGTAGCCCGCGGCGAGGAAGGGAACGTTGTCGGCGTTGAACACCGGCTCCTCGTTGCCGAACTGGCCGAGCAGGAATTCGGCGATGTGGACCTGCCCGGTCGACACTGCCCGCAGCATGTCGGGGTGCTTGATCAGCGAGCCGTTCGAATGCACGGTGATGTCGAGCTGCCCGTTGGTCGCCTTCTTCACTTCTTCGACGAACTGGCGCACGTTGATGGTGTGGAATTCGCCGTCGGAGTAGGGCGTCGGCATGTCCCACTTGGTCTGTCCCTGCACGGTCGTTGCGAACGCGCACGCGGCAAGCGCGCCCGCGAGGTGCTTCAGCTTCATGAGGCCTCCGGTTGTTCTAATCGGTGAGGAGTTCCGCCACATGATCGGCTAACGCGAGCGAAGCTGTCAATCCGGGCGACTCGATGCCGAACAGATGCACGAGGCCGCGCACGCCGTGCTCTTGGGGTCCTTGCACGAGGAAGTCGGCGGCCGGCTCCTGCGGCCCGGAAATCTTCGGCCGGATGCCGCAGTAGCCGGGCATAAGCGCGCCCTCGGGGAGTCCTGGCCAGTAGCGGCGGATCGCGGCATAAAAGCGCTCGGCACGCGCCGGGTCGACGTCGTAGCGGATCTCCGGCACCCATTCGACATCCGGACCGAAGCGCGCGCGCCCGCCGAAGTCGAGCGTGACGTGCACGCCCAGGCCTCCCGGCTCGGGCACCGGATAGACGAGGCGCGCGAACGGCGAGCGGCCGGCAAGCGAGTAGTAGTTCCCTTTGGCGTAGAACTCGCCCGGCGCAAGCTCGCGCGGGTAGCCTTCGATCCGCCGAGCGACACCGGGTGCCGTGAGGCCGGCGCTATTGACGACGCTTCGGGCAACGAACGGCTCTGCGCCAGCGACGTGCAGCTCGATTCCCTCGGGACGCACACGGGCGCGCTCCAGCGGGCTTGCAAGGGCGAGCATCGCGCCCCGCGCCTGCGCATCGCCGAGGTAGCCGAGCATCAAGGCATGGCTGTCGATGATGCCGGTGGAAGGCGAGTAGAGCGCGGCGACGCAGGTCAGCTCCGGCTCCAGGGCGTTCGCCTGCTCCCGCGTGATCGCCACGACGTCGGTAACGCCGTTGGCATGCGCCTTCGCCTGGATGGCGGCGAGTTGCGCGCTCTGCGCTTCGCTCGTCGCGACGATCAGCTTGCCGCAGCGCGCATGCGGGATGCCGCGCTGCGTGCAGTAGTCATACAGGCGGTGCTTGCCTTCGACGCAGCTGCGCGCCTTGAGCGAGCCGTGCGGATAGTAGATCCCGGCATGGATCACTTCCGAATTGCGCGAGCTCGTGTGCGTGCCGATCGCGGTTTCGGCTTCGAGGATCACCACCTCGCGACCGGCCAGAGCGAGCGCGCGCGCCACGGCGAGGCCGACCACGCCGGCGCCGATCACGACGCAGTCGAGCTTATCCATGTGCGGTCGCTTTTGCTGCCCGCAACACCGGGCGCAGCAACAGCCGCTCCGCGGCGAACGCGCCCGCGCCGGCGAGCGCGACTGCGAGCGCAAAAGGCCTCGCGGTGCCATCGAACGCCGCGCCCAGCGCAGCGCTCACCAGGGCGCCAAGCGCAAAGGGCAGCGAGCCGAGCAAGGAGGAGGCGCTGCCAGCCATCCGGGGAAACGGCGTCATTGCCGCCGCCATCACGCTCGGCACCAGGAACGCGGTGCCAAGGATGTAGCTCAGCATCGGCAGCACCACCGCGCTCCAGTGAGCGACGCCGAAAAAGGCGAGCAGTGCAAGCAGCACTCCCGAAGCCAGCGCCAGCGCTACGCCAATGCGCATCATGCGTTCCATCCCAAGCCGGCCGACGAGGCGGGCACCGGCGAATCCGCCCACCATCTGGCCGATCATCACCATCGAGAAGAGTACGCCGAACGCCTGCGGCGTGACCTGCAGCGCCTGCACCAGCACGAGCGACGAGGTCGCCACGAAGGCGAGAATGCCCATTTGCGCACAGAGCGCGGTCAGCAGCGGCGCAATGAAGCGCCGGTCGGTGAGGAGCGCAGCGAATCCGCGCACGATGCGCCGTGGCGCGAGCGAAAGGCGCTCGCGCGGCGCGGTTTCCGGCAGGCGAAAGGCGACGACCAGCCACAGCACCAATGCGACGAACGCGTACAGCCAGAACACGCTCCTCCATCCGCCGATCGCCAGCATCTGAGCGCCGATGAGGGGGCAGGCGACGGGGAAGAACCCGAAAACGACGGTCAGCCGGGCGAGAAGCTTTGCCGCTTCCTCATGCGCAGCGAGGTCGCGCACGATGGAGCGCGCGATCACCGGTCCGCTCGTCGTGCCGACGCCTTGCACGAAGCGCAGCAGCACCACCGTCTGGAGCGAATCGGCGAGCGCACAAGCGGCGCTCGAGCCGAAAAATACCGCGAGTGCGCAAAGCAGCACCGGTTTGCGGCCGTATCGATCGGCAAGCGGACCCCATGCCAGCTGACCGCACGCGACGCCGAGGAGATACGTCGTCACTGCCAGCTGCCCGGCGGCGGGCTCGGCGCCGAACGCCTGCGCGATCGACGGCACGCTCGGCAGGAACATGTCCATGCCGAGCGCGGTCATGCCGATCAACGCGCCCAGCAGCACGACGAGAAACGTGGAAGCGCTCGGAGAAGCCATGACGTCACTGCTTATAATACGAGCGCCCCGCTCATGAACCCGACTGCGATCTACTCGAAAACCGGCAAGGGCGTGCAGGAAGCGTCCGGCAGGACGAGCCACCTGTCGCGCGGGGACCGTGCAGTCCTGACGCAGATCGACGGCAAGACCACGTTCGCCGACCTGCAGATCAAGTTCTACAAGATGGAGGCGGAGAAGCTCGAGGCACTGGTCCTGCAGCTCGACAAGGACGGCTTCGTACGGGAAGTCGCATCGAGCGCCTCGCAGGCAGCGCCTGCGCCGCCGCCGCGTCCCGCCGCGGTGAAGCCGGCGACGCCGGCTCCAAAACCGCAGGAAAGCGCCGAGGAGCTGGATTTCACCAGCGCCCCGCCCATTCGCCCCGTGGCCCCCGCCCCACCGTCGCCCGCGCCGAAAGCGGATCTTGCCGCGGAAGCCCGTGCGAGGGCCGAAGCCGAGGCGCGCATTCGCGCCGAGGCACAAGCCGCGGTGAAGGCTGCGCAGGAAGCGGCCGCGCGCGCCGCGGCCGAAGCGCGGGCGCGCGCAGAGGCGGAAGCGAAGGCAAGAACCGAGGCGCTCGAGCGCGAGCGCCAGGCGGCCGCACCGCGCGAGCGCGAAGCGCTGGAGCGCGCGCGCAAGGAGGCCGAAGAGAAAGCGAAGGTCGAGGCCGAACTGCGCAGCAAGCTGGAAGCCGAGCGCAAGGCCCGGGAAGCGGCCGAGCGCGCGGCCAGGCAAGAGGCCGAGCGCAGTGCACGCGAAGCCGCCGAACGCGAGCGCGAGCGGGTGGAGCAGGCGCGGCGCGAGGCCGATGAACTGCGGCGCCAGCTCGAGGCAGAGCGCAAGGCGAAGGAAGAAGCCGAGCGGCGCGCGAAGGAAGAAGCCGAGCGGCGCGCGAGGGAAGAAGCCGAGCGCAAGGCGAGGGAGGAATCCGTGCGGCGTGCGA
>DASUMM010000355.1:0-9820 GCA_036277655.1 Burkholderiales bacterium
GTCACGTCCGGCGCCTGCACGCCGTCGACGATGTCCGCCCGCACGGTGAGCGTCAGCTCGCGGCTGCGGCGCCACAGGATCGGTTCCTCGAGCACTTCGGCGACGGTGGCCACCTGCGCGAGCGGAACGCTGCGCCCGCCCGAGGCGGGCACTGACAGCTCACCGAGCGCCGCGAGCGACGCGCGCTCCTCGGCCGGGGCGCGCAGCATGACGTCGATCAGCCGGTCGTTCTCGCGATACTGGCCGAGCGGCAGTCCGGATACGACTGCGGCCACCGCTCTGGAAACGCTTTGCGACGAGACGCCGAGCGCGCGCGCTTTCTCCTGGTCGAGGTCGACGCGCAGCGCGAGCACGCGATCGCCCCAGTTTGGGTTGACGTCCACGGTGTGCGGGTTCGCCCGCAGGACTTCCGCCACGCGCTCGGCGATTCTCTTCAGCGTCGCCGGGTCTTCGCCGATCACGCGGAACTGCACCGGATAGTTGACCGGCGGGCCGAGCGGCACGCGGTTGACGCGCCCGCGCACGCCGGGAAAATCGTTCGCCAGCGCTTCCCGCAGCAACGCAATGATCCGCTCTCGCGCATCGATGTCCCTGGTGAGGACGATCACCTGCGCGAAGTTCGTCCGGAAGAGCTGCTGGTCGAGCGAAAGAAAGAACCGCGGCGAGCCGTTGCCGACATAGGTGACGTAGCTCGCCACATCGGCGTTGCCCTCCAGCAGGCGCTCGAGGCGAGCGGCTTCCCGCTCCGTGGCGCGGATCGAGGCGCCTTCCGGAAGCCACAGATCGGCCATCAGCTCGACGCGATTGGACGACGGAAAGAATTGCTTCTCGGTCAGGCCCATGCCCAGGATGCCGAGAACGAGCGTAAGGCCGGTCGCGCCGATCACCGTCTTGCGATGCTCGATGCACCACCCGATGGTGCTGCGCAGCCTGCGGTAGAACGCCGTGTCGAACACGTCATGCGGCCGCTCGCCGGCCTTCACCGGATGCTCTTTCAGCACGTAGGCGCCGATGAAAGGCGTCGCGATGACGGCGGCGAACCATGAGATCACGAGCGCCATGGTGGTGACGGCGAAAATGCCGAACGTGTACTCCCCGGTGGTGGATTTGGCGGTTGCAATCGGCAGAAACCCGGCCGCCGTGATCAGCGTGCCGGAGAGCATCGGGAACGCGGTGGTCGTATAGGCATGGCTTGCCGCCCGCAGCTTGTCGTAGCCCTCTTCCAGCTTCCGATGCATCATTTCCACCGCGATGATGGCGTCGTCTACCAGAAGTCCGAGCGCGATGATGAGCGCCCCGGTCGAGATGCGATGCAGGTCGATGCCGAACCAGTACATCGCGAGGAAGGTGGCGGCAAGCACCAGCGGGATCGTCAGCGCCACCACCAGCCCGGCGCGCATGCCGAGCGACACGAACGAGATCGCAAGCACGATGGCGACGGCCTCGCCGAGCGAGCGCATGAATTCACCGACCGCCAGCTTGACCACCGCCGGCTGGTCCGACACCTGCTCGAACTCGATGCCGACCGGCAGCTCGGATTTCAACCGCGCCATCGTCTTTTTCAGGTTCTCGCCCAACTGCAGCACGTCGCCGCGGCTCGTCATCGAGACGGCCAGGCCGATCGCCTCGCGCCCCTTGAAGCGCATCGTCATCACCGGCGGATCCGCGTAGCCGCGCTCGACGCGCGCAATGTCGCCTAGCCGGAACGTCTGGCCGCCCGCGCGCAGCAGCAGATCGGAGATGGCCTGCACGGAATCGAGCTGCCCGGTCACGCGCAGCGCGACCGAGTTCTGCTGCGTCTGCACCGATCCTGGCGCGACGACCGCGTTCTGCGCCGCAAGCGCCTGTGCGATCGCCTGCGGCTCGATGGCGAGCGCGGCCAGCCGCTTGGACGAGAGCTCCACGTGGATGCGATCTTCCTGGACGCCGATCAGCTCCGCCTTGGCGACGTCGGGCAGGCGAAGCACTGCCTGGCGCGCCCGCTCGACATAGTCGCGCAGCTCCGAAAGCGTGAAGCCGTCGGCGGTAAAGGCGTAGATCGAGCCGTAGACGTCGCCGAACTCGTCATTGAAGAACGGGCCGAGCGCCTCAGGCGGCAGGGTGTGCGCGATGTCACCCAGCTTCTTGCGTACCTGGTACCAGATTGCCGGCACGTCCCGCGGCGGGGCCGTATCGAGCAGCTCCAGCACGATCAGCGATTCGCCGGGCTTGGAGTAGCTCTGCGTCCACTTGAAGTACGGCGTCTCCTGCAGCTTCTTCTCGAGCCGGTCGGTGATCTGCCGATCCACCTGCTCGGCCGTAGCGCCCGCCCATAGCGTGCGGATCACCATGGCGCGAAACGTGAAGTCGGGATCCTCGCGCTGGCCGAGCTGGAAGAAAGCAGCGACGCCGCCGATTGCGAGGGCAAGCAGGAAGAAGAGCGTCAACTGGCGGTAGCGCAGCGCAGCCGCCGACAGGTTGAAGCGATCGCCAGGCATGTCAGCCGCCGTTCAGCACCCGGACACGCTGCCCGGGCCGCAGCAGCTGCGCCCCCGCGGTGACGACGACGTCTCCCGGGTGCAGGCCTTCGGCGATGACCACGCGCTCGCCGACGATGCCGCCGGTCTTTACCTGGCGCGGCGTCACGGTGCTCTCGCCGCTGACCACGAGGACCTGCGGCTGGTCTCCGCGCGAGTACAACGCCGCGATCGGCACCTCGATCTTCGTTCCCCCGGAGCTTGCGAGCGCCGTAACCCTTGCGCTCATGCCCCACTCGACCGCGTCGCTCGCTTCCACGATCGCGACGCGCGCGGCATAGGTGCGGGTGGCCGGATCGGCGGCAGGCGAGAGCTCGCGCAGCCGGCCCTTCCACGATTTGCCGGGCCATGCGCTGAGGCTCACCGAGAAGTCCTCCGCCTTTTCGAGGAATTCGCGCTGGGATTCCGGCACTGCGATGGCGATCTCCTTGTCGCCCTGGCGCGCGAGGCGCGCGACGGTCTGGCCGGCGGCCACCACCTGCCCGGCTTCGACCTCCATGCCGGTGATCACCCCGATGGTGTCGGCCCTCAGCACCGCATACGAGAGCTGGTTCGCCGCCTGGCGATGCTGGGCCCGCAGCGCCTCGAGGCGCGCCTGCGCGGTCAACAATGCGTTGGCGCGGCGATCGTATTCGGCCTGGCTGATGAAGCTTTTTTCCCGCAGCCCCTTGTAGCGAGCATGCTCGGCCGCGGCGAGGTCGTGCTCGGCCTGTGCGCTTGCCACCTGCGCATTGGCGCTCAGCGCGGCGAGCACGAGGTCGTTCGTATCCAGGCGTGCGAGCGGCTCGCCGGGCTTCACCAGCGCACCGACATCTACCAGACGCTCGACGATCTTGCCGCCCACGCGAAAGGCAAGGCGCGTTTCATGCTGCGCGCGAACTTCGCCCGCGAACTCGAACGAGCGGATGGCGGGCGACGCGCCGATCTTCTGCACCCGAACCGGCCGGACCTCCTCGGGTTTCTGCTCGGGAGCTTTGGCGCACGCCGCAAGGAGCGCACACAGGACGGGGATCAGCAAGGCTTTCATGGTTTCCTTTGTGCGCCACGGCGCTCGGCGCTCTGCCACAGATCGAGCAGCGCCGCGGACAGCTGCTTTTCGTAATCGATGCGAAGGGCTGCGAGCTCCGGCCGCTTCATCGCTTCGCGCAGCACGACCGGGGTGTCGGCTTGCTGCCACAGGCCGATCATCAGCGCGTAGCTGTTCATCAGCAGCGCGATGCCCTCGCCCGGCGCGAGCCCGCGATAAAGCGCCTCGACCCGCCGGCCGATCGGCTCCAGGCGGCGCGCGACGCGCAGCTTGAAGTCGAGCGCCGCCTGGACGCTGACGTTGGTGTCGAGCATCGCTCGGCAGTTGCCTGCCAGCGGATAGAACTCCGGGTGGGTGCGCAGGTACGACATGCCGGCGCCCAGCACGCTGCGGGCGTCGGCGCCGGGCGCCGCGAGGGCGCGCTCGAGGACGTCGAACAATTCGTGCGATTGACGCTCGTGCAACGCGAGCAACACCTCTTCTCGCGTGCGGAAATAGAGATATAGCGTGCCTTTTGCCAGGCCGGCGCGGCGCGCCAGCGCATCGACCGAGAAGTCGGCCGACGGATGCCGATGCAGCAGTGCGTGCGCCGCCGTCACGATGGCAGCGCGCCGCTCTTTTTTGGCCTCCGGCTCGAGCGCCCGGCGCATCCTGCGGGAGGGCCTGGCGCGCGCGGCGCGAACGAACTGACTGTTGGTCATGAAGGCCGGGGAGCCTAAATGACCGCCAGTCATCATGTCAAGGAGCCGTTCCGCTAGAATTCTTCGCCATGGCGCAGACGCTCGAGACGATCGAGATCGAGACCGGCACTTCGCCCACCGCGGCGGTGATCTGGCTGCATGGCCTGGGCGCCGATGGCCACGATTTCGAGCCGGTGGTGCCGGAGCTGCGCCTGCCGCAACGACTGCCGATTCGTTTCGTTTTTCCGCATGCGCCGATTCGCCCGGTCACGCTGAACCAGGGGATGCGGATGCGCGCCTGGTACGACATCCTGCGGCTCGGCGGCGGGTCGGAGGATGAGGCCGGAATCCGCGCTTCTGAAAAACAGCTGGTGCACCTGATCGAGCGGGAAGGCAAGCGCGGCATTGCCCCCTCGCGCATCGTGCTGGCGGGCTTCTCGCAGGGCGGTGCGATCGCGCTGCAGACGACGCTGCGCCTTGCCGAGCCGCTGGCAGGAACGCTTGCGCTCTCGACCTACCTGCCGCTCGCCGCGAAGGCTTCCGGCGAGCGAACCGCAGCGAGCGCCGCGACGCCGATCTTCATGGCGCACGGCAGCTTCGATCCCATGATCGCGCTCGAGCACGCCGAGCGGTCGCGCGACGCGCTCATCGGGATGGGGTACCGGGTCGAGTGGCGCGAATATCCGATGCCGCACTCGGTGTGCGCCGAGGAGATCGCCGACATTGCGGCGTGGCTCTCGCGGGTGCTCTGACGTACCATGGGGCAAGTCCCCGGAGGCGCCATGAAGTCCAATCCCGGCGAGCAGCAATACCTCGACCTGCTGGCCGACGTGCTCGCGCACGGCGCCGAAAAAAGCGACCGCACCGGCACCGGCACGCGCTCGGTGTTCGGGCGCCAGATGCGATTCGACCTCGGCGCGAGCTTTCCGCTGCTGACGACGAAGAAGCTGCACCTGAAGTCCATCATCTACGAGCTGCTGTGGTTTCTGCGCGGAGACACCAACGTGCGCTGGCTGCAGGAGCGTGGCGTGACGATCTGGGACGAATGGGCGGACGCCAGCGGCGAGCTCGGCCCGGTCTACGGGCACCAGTGGCGCAGCTGGAAAACCCAGGATGGCCGCGTCATCGACCAGATCGCGCAGGTGCTCGGGTCGATCCGCCGCAACCCGGACTCGCGCCGTCACCTTGTCACTGCCTGGAATCCAGCCGACGTCGAGCGGATGGCGCTACCGCCCTGCCATGCGCTGTTTCAGTTCTACGTCGCGGAAGGCCGTCTTTCCTGCCAGTTGTACCAGCGCAGCGCCGACCTGTTCCTCGGCGTGCCGTTCAACATCGCGTCGTACGCGCTGTTGACCCGAATGGTCGCGCAGGTAAGCGGCCTGCAGCCGGGAGAGTTCGTGCACACGCTGGGAGACGCGCATCTGTATCGGAATCACTTCGAGCAGGCGCGCGAGCAACTTGCGCGCACGCCGCGAGCGTTCCCGCAGATGCATCTGAATCCGGCGGTGACCGACCTCTTCGGCTTTTCCTACGAGGACTTCACCGTCGAGGGGTATGACCCTCTCCCCGCGATCCGGGCGCCGATCGCGGTCTAGCGGCTACATGCTGCCGCGCCAGAGGATCTCGGCCGCGTAGAACAATCCGGCCAGGCCGCACAGGTACACCCACCAGTCGCCGATGCCGTCGCGGCGGGTCGGTGCAATCTGGTCCTGGGCGCACCATGCGAAGGTCACCACGCCGGCGAGCGCAAGCACGATGGCGCCGAGATAGCCAAGGCTGCCGCCGAAAAGCTGGGCGAGCCAGCCGTCTGGAGATAGCAGTTTGTAGAGCGTGCCGCCGACGCCCAGCATGACGAGCGCAAGCAGCAGAAACCCGCCAAAGAACTGCAGCACTGCACGAATGACGCCCGGGACCGCCTGTTTGTCCCGCTCGCCCAATGCCCGGCGTGCTTCCACAGCTACCTCCAGCCCTGAATAAAAAGAAGGCCCGCCTGCAGGGGGGGAAGGACGGGCCACGGGGAAACAAAAAATAGTTCTTGTGGACTATCCAAAGCAAAGGCTGGGCCATGTGGTCCAGCCTTTGTTGAATCAGGGTTTTACGCGCCGAAAACGGCGCTGACGAGGAACTGCGGCGGGACAGCCAGTCGTGAAATAGCGACGCTATCTACCCTCTTACCCTTGAGGCAGTTGATGTCTCTGCGTTTTCGTTGTCGCTGGATGCAGACACTTTGAACATCGAAGGCTGCAGGGCATGCCGATCGAGGAGCCGATAGAACTCGGTTCGGTTCCGCCCTGCGAGACGCGCCGCTTGTGTCACGTTGCCCTGCGTGATTTTCAGGATGCGCGCCAGGTAATCGCGCTCGAAAGCACGCCGTGCCTCATCCAGCGGCGTGAGCGGCGGGGTAGCGCTATCCAGCGCTTCCCGCACCAGCGCACCCGGAATGACATCGGCGGGCGCAAGCGCGACCGATTGCTCGATCACGTTGAGGAGCTGGCGCACGTTCCCGGGCCAAGGCGCCGCAATCAGCACCTCCATTGCTTCGGGAGAAAGCGCAATGCGCTCCCGGCCGTAACGCTCGCCAAGGCGGGTCAGAAAATGTCCGGCGAGCAGCGGAATATCCTCGCGGCGCTCGGCAAGCGGCGGGATGACCAGGCGCACCACGTTCAGCCGGTAGTAGAGATCCTCGCGAAATTCGCCGGCGCTGATGCGCTCCTCGATCTTGCGATGCGTGGCCGAGAGGATGCGCACGTCCACCGGAATGGTCGAGTTCGCGCCCACCGGCCGGATCGAGCGCTCCTCGATGGCGCGCAGCAGCTTCACCTGCAACGCAAGCGGCATGTCGCCGACCTCGTCGAGGAAGAGCGTGCCGCCCTCGGCAGCCTGGAAGAGGCCGCGCCGATCCTGGGTGGCGCCGGTAAAGGAGCCCTTGCGATGCCCGAACAGCTCCGACTCGAGCAGGCCTTCCGGGATCGCGCCGCAGTTGACCGCCACGAACGGGGCCGAGGAACGGCGGCTCGAGCGGTGGATGACGCGCGCCAAGAGTTCCTTGCCGGTTCCGCTCGCGCCGTAGATGCAGACGCTCGCTTCCGTGGCCGCCACGCGCCTCGCCTGCGCGAGCAGGCTCTCCATCGCCGGCGAGCGAGTAATGATCCCTTCGCGCCATTCTTCGCTCTCCCCCGGCACCCCGCCGGAGAGGCGCAGCGCATCCTGGACCGTGTCGAGCAGCACCTTGCTGTCGAACGGCTTGGTGAGAAAGCCGAATACACCGCGGCGCGTCGCATCGACCGCCTCGGGGATCGTCCCATGCGCAGTCAGGATCACTACCGGAAGGTCCGGCGCCTCGCGCCGCATCGCCTCGAACAGCGCGAGCCCGTCCATGCCCTGCATGCGCAGGTCGCTGATGACCAGGTGCGGGCGCTCGGCGGCGAGGCTTGCCAGTGCCGCTTCGCCGGATTCGGCAGTGCGCACCGCATAGCCGGCCGCGCGCAGGCGCAGGGCGATCAGCTGCAGAAGGTCCTTGTCGTCGTCTACCAGGAGAATCCTGGCGCCATGTCGTTCCATGTCGTTTTACCTCGTTTTCGTGCCGAGCCGGCCTTCCCGCTCGCTGATGCTGCGCTCGCTATCGCGCAGCGCTTCGATCTGCTTGCGCACCGTCTCCTCGCGTTCCGTCATCATCCGCTCGCTCTCGCGCAACGCTTCCACCTGTCGGCGAACCGCCTCTTCGCGCTCCGCAAGGCTGCGCTCGCTGGTGCGCAAGGCCTGCGCCCGGCGCTTCAATGCGTCTTCCCGCTCCGCCACCGACCGCTCGCTGCTGCGTAATGCGTCGCTTTTCTCCCGCAGCGCCTGCTCGCGCTTCTCCCAGGAGCGCTGCCGCTCCTCGGGTTCCTCGGTATCGACGCTCGCCGTGCGTTCCGTCATTGTGGCGCGGAAAAGCGTCGCGAATTGCGTCAGGGGGGTGTCCGGTCGGCGGTCGGAAAGCTCATGCATCAGCGCGGCGGCACGTTTTTCATCCCGCAATGGCTCCGGAAGCGTCGCAAGCAGCACCGCCACGCGCAGCCGACTTGCGTCGTCCGGCTGCGACGAGAGGGCGTCCATCGCCACCGCGAGACGATCGCGCTGCGCGTCAGGCGTCGCGCGCAACGTCTCCACGGCTGTCTCTACGATCTCCCGCACCGCCTGCGAGTCCTCGAAGCCGGGCTTGAAGGTGGCGCAGCCCGCAAGGAGGACGAGGCAGCCGATCGCAAATCTCATGCCACCCCGCCCCGAATGGTCGCCATGGGCCGTACCGGCAGGAGCACCCTGAAATGGCCGCCTGTGGATCCAGGGACCACCTCGATGCGCCCGCCATGCGCCTTCACGAAGTCCCGTGCAATCGCGAGGCCGAGGCCCGTGCCCTCGGCGCGGCCGGGCGCGCCGGCGCGGCCGCGAAAAAACGCATCGAAGATCGCCTCGCGTTCTTCGACCGGCACTCCGGGCCCGGTGTCAATCACGTCGATTTCGATGTCACCCTCCCGCTCGCGAGCGAGCAGCGTGACCACCCCTCCGGAAGGCGTGAACTTGATCGCGTTGCCCAGCAGGTTGTCGACGATCGAGCGCAGCTTGGTGGCATCTGCCCAGACGGTGGCCGGCACCACTTCCATCACCAGCCGCTGACCTTTCGCCGCCGCCGCCAGCCGATGCGCCTGCACGCTGCTTTTCAGCAACGGCTCGAGCGCGATCCGCTCGGCATCGAGCGTAGCCGCCGAGTGCAGCGTGCGCTGGTAATCGAGCAGGTCCTCGATCATGCCCTGCAGCTTGATCGAGTTCTCGCGCAGGATCGCCACCACCTGGCGCTGCGACGGCGCGAGCGGTCCGGCGATCTGGTCGCCCAGCAGCTCGGAGCCTTCGCGCAGCGCCGTGAGTGGCGTCTTGAGGTCGTGCGACAAGTGTTGCAGGAAGCGGTTCTTCTCGCTTTCCAGCTCAGTGAGGCGCCGGCGCAGCCAGTCGAGGCGCTCACCGAGCGAAGCCAGGTCGCGCGGACCGCCGACCTCGATCGGCCGCTCGAACTCGGCGCGTCCGAGGCGCCGGATCGCGTCGTCGAGCTGCGCGATCGGCCGGGCGATCACGCGCGCGAGGATCATCGCGAACGCGAGCGCCGCAGCGCCAGCCACCATGATCAGCGCGAGCAGCAGCATGCGCGATTCCTCGGCGCTCGAGCGCAGCCGCTCGATCTGCCGGTCGGCGAGCACGTGGCTCATCATCAGGATCTCGTAGGCTCCGTCGACGATGTCGGCGGACTGCGCCACGGTTGCGCGCAGCTGCGCGGGGGTGCTGGAGGGGTCGGTGAGGATGCGGCTGAGCACGTTCTCCTGCTCGCCGATTTTTTTCAGCATCTCGGCCTGCCGCTCATCGAGCGGGAGCCCGGCCAGCTCTTCGGTGATGGCGACGAAACTGCCATGCGCCCGGCGGACGTCTTCCAGCAGCTCCGGCTCCGGGCGCACCGCGATCTGGCGCGACAGCCGCTCAAGCGATGCGGCGTGATTTACCAGGCCGCGGCTCGCGCGCGAGGCCTTCAGTGCGCCGCCGACCGCCTTCGTGCCTCGCTCGGCGAGCTGCTC
>DASUMM010000356.1:0-2097 GCA_036277655.1 Burkholderiales bacterium
CGCCGGCCCGCTTTCGTCGAACTCGGTCTCGCGGAAACGCACGTTGAACGTGCGCAACGGCCGCGCGCCCGCTTGCGCCATGTAGTGCACCATCAAGCTGCTGTCGATGCCGCCGGAGAGAAACGCCCCCAGCGGGACGTCGGCGACGAGTTGCCGCCGCACCGATTCGCGCAGGGCGGCATCGACCCGCTCGACCCGTTCGTCGAAGGTCCCGGGAGCGCCCTCGGCCGACGGAATCTCCCAGAAGCGCTCGAGCGAGACTTTGCGCGTATCGGCCTGCCAAGTGAGCCTCGTCGCCGGCGGCAGCTGGCGAACGCTGGCGAGCATCGTGCGCGGCGCAAGCACCGTCTGGAACGAAAGCACGTCACGCAGCGCCTCGGGATCGAGCTGGCGCGGAAAATCCGGAAGGGCGAAAAATGGCGCCAGCGTGGAGGCAAAAATGAACCCATCGGCTCTTGCGGCATAAAAGAACGGCTTGATGCCGAGGCGATCCCTCGCAGCGAAGAGCCGCCGCTCGCGCGCATCCCAGAGGGCGAATGCGAACATGCCGTCGAGGCGCGAGGGAAGCGATGCGCCCCATTGCGCATAGCCGTGGAGCAACACTTCCGTATCCGAGCGCGTGCGGAAGGCATGGCCGGCTCGCTCGAGTTCGGCGCGCAGCTCCCGGAAGTTGTAGATCTCGCCGCCAAAGACGAGCGTATAGCGGGCGTCGCTCGAGGCCATCGGCTGCCGGCCTCCTTCGAGATCGATCACCGCGAGCCGCGCATGCGCGAAGAGCGCCTCGCCTGCCTGCAGGGTCTCCTGGGCATCCGGCCCACGCGAGTGCAACGTCGCGAGGGCCTGCTCGGCCGATTGCTGCCCGCTGCCGACGAATCCGAGAATGCCGCACACGGCGCTAGGTTCCTCGCCTCATCCGGGGCAGCGCCTCGTATTGCGCGAACACGCGCTCCGGTTGGAACTCCTCGAGCACCGCTGGCGGGAGCGGGCGAGGTGCCGCGAGCGCATCTCGCATTGCAGTGGCGAGCGCCTGAGCGTCCCCGCACGGGACGAGAAAACGCGCCAGCGAATCTCGCAGCAACTCCCTCGGGCCGGACGGGCAATCGGTGCTTACCACCCGCGTCCCGCAGGCGAGAGCTTCCGCGAGCACGTTCGGCATTCCTTCATGGTCCGAGCAAAGGACCAGCAGCTCGGCGCGTGCAATCCACGGATACGGATTCGGCTGGAACCCGGCGATCGTCACCCGGTCCGCAACGCCGCTTGCCGCGATGAGCCGCTCGAGCGCAGCCGAAGGAGGAACGAGCAGCACCAGCCGGTGTGAAAGTCCGGAGCGGCGCAGCGCTTCGAGCAGCAGGTCGTGGCGCTTTTGCGGCGCGAAACGGCCTGCGTGAATCAGATACGGCTCCTTCGGCAGCCGTGGCTCGGGCCGGGCAGCGAGGCCGCCCAGCTCTTCGCGATCGATCGGGTTGTAGATTCGCACCACATTCGCGCTCGTCAAACCGAGCGTCTGGGTGAGATCGCGCGCGACGCCGTCGGAAACGGCGATCACGTTGCTCGCGCCGTAGAGCCGCCGGTAGCGTGCGTGGCGCCGCCCGGCCCTGCTGCGACTGTTGCGACCCAGCAGCTCGATCTCCACCGATAACGTGTTGGCAACGCGAAACCATACCGGCTCGATCCCCGAAAGCGCGACGACTTCATCGCAGTACGGCAATGTCGAGACGACAAGATCGAAAGGATGCCCATCCCCCAGCCGCCGGATGAGGCGTCGCAGTGCCAGGGCCGATGCCCGTTTGCCGAACCAGCCTTTGCCGGAGCGCACGCCCGGCTTCGTCAAGGCATGGACTCGCGCCTCTTCCGCAGCCGGATGCTGCATCACGTCCTCGAGCAGAATCACGTGCGCCTCGTGACCGCGCCGCGCGAGGCCGCGCGCCAGGGCGAGCACCGCTTTTTCGGCGCCGCCGCCCTGAAGATTCGTCGTCACGAACGCCGCTTTCACGCGCTCGCCTGCGCGAAGTGATGCTCCAGCGCCTGCTCGACGCGCGACCACACCTGGTCGACCGTGATTCCCGCCATCGGCGTGTCGGGCCCGCAATCGCTTCC
>DASUMM010000357.1:0-10442 GCA_036277655.1 Burkholderiales bacterium
GAGCAGTCGGTGAAGGACGTCCCGGCGTGGTTCATCCAGTCGTTTCCGCTGCAGACGCCGCGCATGAACGCGATCGTCATGGACGGCTGGATCCAGGCCGCCATGATCGAGGTGGTCAGTCACCCCGGGCACGCGTACGCCGAGCTCTACCGCATCTCGTTCCGCTCGATGTGGGTGCTGCTCGCGGTCGCGATCCTCTCGCTCGTCACGGTGTTCGTGGTCCTGAAGCTCGCGCTGCGGCCGCTCCACGACATGGAACAGCAGGCGATCAACATCTCGCGCCGGCAGTTCACGCTGCTGCCGAGGCTGCCGTGGGCGCGCGAGCTGCATCGCGTCGCCAACGCGATGAACGGGATGGTGGTTTCGGTCGAGCGGATGCTGACCGAGCAGACCGACCTCGCCGAGAAGATGCGAAAGAAGGCCTACATCGATGCGGTGACCGGGTTGATGAACCGCAACGACTTCAGCGAACGTCTGGCGCACCTGATCGGGGCGCCGACCAAGCTTTCCGCCGGCGTGCTCGCGATCGTGCGCATCCGGGGGTTTGCGGCGTACAACGAAAAGAACGGCCGGATCGAGGGCGATGCGTTGCTGAAGCGAGTCTCGCAACTCCTCGCCAAGCCGATCGAGGGCCGCCCGCAAGCGATGCTCGCGAAGCTCGATGGCCCGGAGTTCGGCGTTCTCGTGCCGGAGGTGGCCGAATCCGACGTCGCCAGGCTGGGCGACGAGCTGATCGCGGCGCTTGCCGAGATCGAAGAGTTTCCGCGCAGCGAAACGAGCCTGATGAGCTCCATCGGCATGGCGTATTACCGCCACCACCCCGGCGCCACGTTCGGCAAGCTGATGTCCGCCGCGGCTGCCGCGGTTGCCATCGCGCAGGCGCGCGGCATTCCGGCATGGCACCTGCAGCCGCAGGAGCTCGCCGAGCAGGCCTCCACCATCTACACGGAAATCAACAACATGTTCCGTGTCGGGCTGCCGGCCGAGCGCGTCGCGCTGCAATTCCAGGCGGTACGTCCGTGCCGCGTGCCGGAATCGGAGTGGGCCTACCGCAGCGAATCCTGCGTGCGCATCCTGGATTCCACCGGGCAATTGATCCGCGCGGGCGAATTCATCGCCACCGCCAAGCGGCTGGGCGCGTTGCAGCTGCTTGATCGCGTGGTGGTCGAGAAGGTCATGCAGCGCATCGCCGCCGAAGGCCCGATCCGCGGCGGCGCGACCGCCGTCAACCTGTCGGTCGAGACGATCATCGATCCGACCTTCGTCGACTGGCTGCACGGCAAGCTCGCCGCGCAGCCGGAAGTCGCGCGCAGCATCATCCTGGAGGTGGCCGAGCACGCCATCATCGCCAACATCGGGTCGGTGAAGGCGGCGTTCAGCCGGCTGCGCGAAACCGGAGTGCGCCTGTCGATCGACCGCTTCGGACAGAGCACCGCATCGGTGGGATACTTGCGCGGTCTGGAAGTCGACTACATCAAGATTGACGGCAGCTACACCCGCGGCATGGCCGATTCCACCGACCGGCAGTTCTTCGTGCAGGCGCTGGTCGGCATCGCGCATGGCCTGAACATCCAGGTGGTTACGGAATACATCGAGACGGAGCGCGACTTCGATCTCGCCAGGAGCCTGATGGTCGACGGCGCGCAAGGCTACTTCATCGGCAGACCGGAATGAGCGCCGTGCAAAAGCCCGGGCCGGGAGGCGGCGCGCAGGCCGACGCCGGCGTCGTGCGCGAGGACAAGCCCTGGAAGGCCCCCGCGCAGCCGCTCTCGCCCGACGATCCGCTCGTCAAGTGCCTGGTGCTCCTCACGCGGTTCTTCAATCGCCCGTTCTCCGAAGAAACGCTGTGCGCCGGCTTGCCGCTGATCGACAGCAAGCTCACGCCGGAGCTCTTCGTGCGCGCCGCCGAGCGGGCGGGCCTCGCTGCAAAGGTGGTCCGCCGGCCGCTCGAGCGCATCTCGCAGCTTGTTTTGCCGGTGGTGCTGCTGCTGAACGATGCGCAGGCCTGCATCCTGAAGGGGTTCAAGCCGAGCGGCACCCTGGAGGTGATCGACCCCGAAACTGGGGGCGTGTCGGAGGTGACGCTCGAGCAGACGAGACAGCTTTACTCCGGCACTGCGATCTTCGTCCGCCAGGAGCTGCAGTTCGACTCGCGCACCGAGCACAGCGCCGTGCCGAGGGTCGAGCACTGGTTCTGGGGGGTAGTGCGGGACGCCTGGCCGATCTACGGCGAAGTGCTGCTCGGCTCGTTCCTGATCAACCTCTTTGCGCTCGTGATGCCGCTCTTCATCATGAACGTGTATGACCGGGTGGTGCCGAACGAGACCACCGAGACGCTGTGGGCAATGGCGGTCGGCGTCCTCATCGTGCTGCTCTTCGATTTCGGCATGCGGATGCTGCGCAGCTATCTGGTCGATATCGCCGGCAAGCGGATTGACGTCATCCTGTCGGCAAACATTTTCGAGAAAGCGATGGGCATCCGCATGGAGGCGCGGCCCGCCTCGGTCGGCTCGTTCGCCAGCAACATCCACGAGTTCGAATCGTTTCGCGAGTTCATCACCTCGGCCACCATCACCGCGCTGGTTGACCTGCCATTCGTGGTGCTGTTCATCGGCGTCATCATCTGGATCGGCGGCTACGTCGCCATCCCGCTCATCCTGGCGGTCCCGCTGATTCTTCTGATCGGGCTGATGCTGCAGCGTCAGCTCGGCCAGATCATCCAGCAGACGTTCCGGCTGGCGGCACAGAAACAGGGCCTGCTGATCGAGAGCCTGAGCTCGGTCGAGACGGTGAAAGCGCTCTCTGGCGAAGGCGCCTTGCAGCGCAAGTGGGAGCAGATCGTCGGCAACGTCGCGCGTCTGGGCATCAAGGCGCGCACGCTTTCTTCGGCGATCGTCAACGTGTCGCTCACCGTTCAGCAGCTGACGAGCGTCGCGGTCGTGGTGGTCGGCGTCTATCTGATCGCCGAGCGGGAGATGACCGTCGGCGCGCTCGTCGCCTGCACGATCCTCGCCTCGCGTGCGCTCGCACCGCTCGGGCAGGTGGCCGGCCTGATGACCCGCTACCACCAGTCGGCAGCTGCGCTGCGCACGCTGAACAACGTGATGCAGCTTCCGGTCGAGCGGCCGGCCAACAAGAGCTTCGTGCACCGGCCGCAGATCCGCGGCGAGATCGAGTTCCGCAACGTGACGTTCTCCTATCCGGGCCAGAAGACCCCTGCCCTGGCCAACGTCTCGTTCCGCGTCGCCGCCGGCGAGCGCGTCGGCCTGATCGGCCGGATCGGCTCGGGCAAGTCGACCATCGAGAAGCTGGTGCTCGGCCTCTACAAGCCCACCTCCGGCTCGGTCCTGATCGACGGCGTCGACCTGAATCAGATCGATCCGGCGACCCTGCGCAAGAATATCGGCTACGTGCCTCAGGATGTGGTGCTGTTCTACGGCTCGGTGAAGGAGAACATCCTGTTCGCCGCGCCGTACGCCGAGGACACGGCGCTGCTGCGCGCGGCGGAGATCGCCGGCGTGACCGAATTCGTCCACCCTTCCGCGCAGGGCTTCGACCTGCACATCGGCGAGCGCGGCGAGGGGCTCTCCGGCGGCCAGCGCCAGACGGTCGCCATTGCGCGGGCGCTGCTCCTCGATCCGCCGGTCCTCATCATGGACGAGCCGACGAACGCGCTGGACAACCGGTCGGAAGAGAACTTCAAGGCGAAGCTCGACAAGGCGCTCGCCGGCAGGACGTTCCTGCTGGTCACGCACCGCGCCTCGCTTCTCACGCTGGCGCCCCGGCTGATTGTGCTCGATAATGGAAAAATCGTTGCCGACGGGCCCAAGGAGCAGGTGATGCAGGCCCTCTCCGGGGGCAAGATCGGCGTCGCCAAGCGCGGGTGAAAACGTGAAGCAGGCCATTGCCGCGCCATCGCTCCAGCGGCGCGAAGACATCGAGTTCATGGGAGAGACGGCTGCCGCGGCGCTGCAGGGGCCGCCTGCCTACTCGCACTTTCTGATCTGGGGGACGTTCGTGTTCGTGGCGGCGTTCGTCACCTGGGCGTCCTTCGCGACCATCGGCGAGACGACGGTCGGCGAAGGCAAGGTGATCCCGTCGCGACAGATCCAGGTGGTGCAGAACCTCGAGGGCGGCATCGTCTCCGACATCCGGATTCGTGTCGGCGACGTGGTCGGCAAGAACCAGGTGCTGATGCTGATCGACGACACGCGCTACGCCTCGTCGTTCCAGGAAAACAAGGTGAAAGGCGATGCGCTGACCGCCAAGATCGCCCGCCTTTCGGCCGAGGTGAGCGGCAGGAATTTCGAGTTGCCGTCGAAGTTCGTCAAGGACAACCCGGACCTCGCCGATCGCGAACTGACGCTTTACCGCTCGCGTCAGGCGGAGTTCAACGCCAATACCGCGGCACTACGCCAGCAGATCGACCAGCGTTCGCAGGAGCTGAAGGAAAAGCGCGCGCGCCAGGGGCAGATCTCCACCAGCCTCGACATCTTGAACAAGGAGCTCTCGATGTCGCGGCCGCTCGTCAAAGCCGGCGCCATGTCGGAGGTCGAGCTGCTGCGCCTGGAGCGCCAGCAGAACGATCTCGTCGGAGAGCTCGAGTCCACCAAGCTCACCATCCCGCGGCTGGATGCGGCGGTCACCGAGGCGAGGAGCAAGCTCGACAGCTACGTCGCCAAATTCCGCAACGACGCGCTCGCCGAGCTGAACCAGGTTCGCGCCGAGCAGGAAGGCGCAGCGGCGACCGGCGTCGCGCTGAAAGATCGCGTCGAGCGCGCGGTCGTGCGCTCGCCGGTGAACGGCACCATCAAATCCCTCAAGGTGAACACGGTCGGCGGCGTGGTTCAGCCCGGCTCGGAGCTGCTCGAGATCGTGCCGCTGGAGGACAACCTCCTGGTGGAAGCACGCGTCAAGCCGCGCGACATTGCGTTCCTGCGCCCAGGGCAGGAGGCGATGGTCAAGATCACGGCCTATGACTTTTCGATCTACGGCGGTTTTCCGTCCAAGCTCGAGAACATCAGCGCCGATTCGATCACCGATGAAAAGAAGGGCGAGAGCTACTACCTGGTGCGGGTGCGAACGACCACCGCGACCCCCGAGCGGCAGGCGAAGCCGCTCGCCATCATCCCGGGCATGACGGCGACGGTGCACATTCACACCGGCGAAAAGACGTTCCTGCAATACCTGCTCAAGCCCATCATCAAGACCAAGGAACTTGCGTTCCGCGAGCGCTAGAGCGGGCCGCAAGATCCATCGCACCGCACAATTGGCGCCTCCCTGCAATGGCGATCCTGATCGCGACCCTTGACTCCGAGCTAGAGCAGCGCTGCCGCCGCGCGGCGAGCGCCGAGCACGAAATGGAGCTCGCGGGCAGTGTCGCGGACGTGCGCGCCCGGCTGCAGTCGCGCGAGCCCGCCGCGGTGCTGCTCGACTCCGAGTTGCTCGAGCGGCCGATCGATCGTCAGGTAGGCGAGATCGTGCACCTGGCAGGCGGCGCGCGAGTCATCGTGCTGACGCCGGTGTTCATCGAGGACGAGGAGATAGCGCTGCTGAAAGCGGGCGCCAAGGGCTGCTGCCGCCGGGGGATCGATCCCGATTCGCTGCAGCAGGTGCTGAGCGTGACCGCGAACGGCGGCGTGTGGGTGACGCGCAGCCTTCTGCCGAGACTGGTGAGCGAACTGCGCAAGTACGTGGACGCGCATCGCAAGCCGGCGACTGACGCGCCCGAAGCCGACGCGCTTGCCGAGTTGACGCAGCGCGAGCGCGAGATCGTGCGCCTCATCGTGCAGGGCGCATCGAACAAGGAAGTCGCCTCCAGCCTGAACATCTCCGAGCGCACGGTGAAGGGCCACCTTTCCAACGTGTTCCAGAAACTCGGCGTCGCCGATCGGCTGAAGCTGATGCTGTATGTCCGCGAGGGGCGGGTCCCGGGGGTTTCGGCGCAGGCCCGCAAGGGCTGAAAACGGTCTTCGAAAGGCACGCAGGGCCCGCGCACCGAGCGAAAAAAATCGTTTAAGATTGAAAGTGTTGCGTGAATCCTGTTGCGGACTTGCCACAGGCCGCGCGAGGCCCAGTCCAACTAACCGGATATTCCATTTACGACAAGCGCTTAAAGGGCTATCGTGAGCGGGAATCTCGCTCAGGGTTCAAGGCCTCTTGCGCCTTGGAAGAAAGAATAAAGAGGAAAACGAATGTCGACAGGAAAATTTGCGCTGAAGTCGCTGGTGGGCGCACTCGCAGTGGGGATGGCCGGAGCGGCAGCGGCCGAAACGATGAAAGAGGTGGTGACGTTTGCGATCGAGACGCACCCGCAGGTGCTGAGTGCCGCGAAGAGGAAGGACGCCGCCGACTCCGCGATCAACGCTGCAAGGGGCGGTTATTTTCCGAGGATCGACTATCTGTACGGCGCCGGACGCGAGCACAGCAAGAACGTGACCACGCTCGCGACCACCCCCAACTGGGTCAAGCTCAACCGCACCCAGGAGGGCATGATCCTCAACCAGATGCTGTTCGATGGCCTCGGAGTTGCCGGCGAAGTCGATCGCCGCAAGGCAATTTCGGATTCCTCCGCGCATCGCGTCTACAGCGCTGCGGAAGACACCGCGCTGCAGACGATCGAAGCGTATCTCGATGTCATGAAGAACCAGGCCCTGGCGGGCTACGCCAGGGAGAACCTGCAGGCGCACCAGCGCACGTTCGACCAGGTGAAGCTGCGCGCGGACAAGGGAGTCGGCCGTCGCGCCGACCTGGAGCAGATCGACGCCAGGCTTGCGCTCGCCATCTCCAACGTGGCGGCCGCCGAGAGCACTTTGCGCGATGCGGAAATCGCCTATCTGAAGGTCGTCGGCAAGCCGCCGCAGAGCCTCGCCCGGCCGGAAGCGCCGCCGATTCCCGGCTCGGCTGACGAAGCGGTCAAGATCGCCGTCCTGAATCACCCGATCCTTCGCTCGGCGCTCTCCGACGTCGACGCCGCGCAGGCGCAGCGCGAAATCGCGCGCTCGTTTTACTTTCCGCGCCTCGAGCTGGAAGCGAGCTACTCGGACAACAAGAACATCGACGGCGTCGTCGGTCCGAACCGCGACCGGCTGATCATGCTATGGGTGAAGTGGAACGTGTTCCGCGGCGGGTTCGACTACAACCGCGACCAGGAGACGGCCAAGCAGATCAACGAGGCGCAGGAAATCGCGCGCAACACCAATCGCCAGGTCGAGGCGGCGGTGCGCCTTGCGTACAACGCCTTCGCTACCGCGCGGGATCGGCTGCCCTCCCTCGATCGCTACGTGAAAGCGAGCGACGCCACGCGAGACGCCTACAACAAGCAGTTCGCCATCGGCCAGCGCACCCTGCTCGACCTGCTCGATAGCGAGAACGAATTCTTCACTTCGCGCAGCACTTACATCAATGCGCTGTTCATCGAGTTGTCGGCGCGCTTTCGGGTGCTGAACGCGATGGGCTCGCTGCTCACCGCGCTCGAGATCAAGGCGCCGGAAGAAGCCTTCGCCCGCACTGCAGCGACCGTGATGCCGCCGGAAGATGCGCGCACACGTGTGGCGCAGGAGCCGAAAGAGCCGGTGCAGTCCGGTTCTGCGGGCTCGGAGCAGCCGCGCGCGGAAACGAAGCCCGCGGAGCAACCGGCAGCAGCGACTGTATCGGCGGAACAACGCTCGGAGCAGCGCCCCGCCCAGCAATCCCAAGTCATGCGTTCCGAGCGCGCCGAGCAGCCGGTCGTGCTTGCGCCGCAACCGCCAGTGCAGCCGCAGCAGGTGGCAGCAGCGCCGCCGGCGCCGCAGCAACCCGCCGAAGCACAGCCGACAAATGCGCCGGTCGAAGAGCGCAAGATGGCGCTGCAGGACTGAAGGCATCGTGCCGGTCCGCTGGCCGGAAGAATCGAACGGGGCGCAAAACGCCCCGTTTTTCTTTGTAGACTAGCCCTCGAATGCCTTACGTTATTCGCGACGCGGCGGGAAAGATTTCCGGCATCTTCGACCAGGCCGAGGTCGGAGTCGCCGAGGAGATGGACTCGAACGACCCGGAGCTGCTGCGCTTTCTCTCCGATCACGGGCTGGCGACCCCGGATTCCGCGCTCCAGGTCCTCGAAGAGAGCGATCGCAAGATGATCCGGCTGGTCGATGACCTGATCGGGCTGCTGATCGAGAAGGACCTGATCAAGTTCACCGACCTGCCCGCCGCCGCTGGCGAGAAATACCTGCACCGCCAGGTCGCCCGCAAGCGGCTCCAGATCGTCGTTGGTGAAGACGACATCCTGTAACCACGCCCGCAAGGGCAACCGCCTCTCGTTGCTGCGCCGCTCTTTTCTCGGCGGGGTGTGGTTCATGCTCTCGACGTTTTGCGGTGCAGCGTTCGCTGCCACGCAGCCGCTGATCGAGGTCGCGGCCTTCGGTGCAGCGCCCGTGAGCGAGCTCGGCCAGGCAGGGCGCGAGAAACCACGCGCGGGCGACTATCTGCTGCGCCCGTGGGGCGGACCGGCGGCTCCGCAGGGCGGCGGCGAAGTGGAGACGCGGATCCTCGCAGCCGAGACGTGGGTCGATCTCTTTGCGCGGGTGAACGAGCAACTGCAGTCCGAAACGCTGAAAACCGGCCCATCGATCCCCGGCATCAACGTCCTTCCGGGCCTGCTGCCCGGGAAGTACGTGCGCTTTCGCGCCAGCGCCGAAAGCCGGCGCGTGGAAGTCGATTACCTGGCAGGTGCCGAGGAAAGCTACCTGATCGTCGTCCATCCCGACGGCGTGCAGGTGCAGCGCCAGGCGAGCGACCCGAAGCTCGTCGACAAGATGCGATCGGATCCGGCCAAGGCTTCCCTTTTCACCGCCACCGACGCCATCGGCCTTCCCGAAGCGATCGTGCTGCAGCTGGTGGAGATCTTCGCCGGCGACGTCGATTTTCATCGCGAGCTGCATCTTGGCTACCGTTGCACCATTGCCTACGAGGTGCATTACCGGGACGGACATATCGACCAGCCCGGCCGGGTGCTCGCGGTGGAGTTCGTCGTGCGCAATCGCCGCCTGCAGGCGTACTGGTTCGACGATGGAAACGGCGGCGGCTATTACACGGAGAGCGGACGCAACATGCGCAAGGTGTTCCGCCGCTCGCCGGTGGAGTTTTCACGGGTTACGTCGGGCTACACGCTGGCGCGATTTCATCCGATTCTCGGCACGTGGCGGGCGCATCGCGGAGAAGACTACGCCGCGCCGATTGGATCCAGGGTGCTCGCTACGGCCGACGGCTCGGTGGAATTCATCGGCCCGCAGGGCCAGTATGGAAACCTGGTGATCCTCGAGCACCAGAATCAGTTCCTCACCTACTACGCCCATCTGCACGGTTTTGCGCCCGGGCTCACGCTTGGATCGCGTGTCAAGGGCGGGCAAATGATCGGCTACGTCGGGATGACGGGCCTTGCGACCGGCCCGCACGTGCATTACGAGTTCCGCGTGCGCAGCGGCTCCGGCGAATGGGTCAGCGTGCCGGCGCCCGAACAGGTCGAAGCACCGAGCGTAAATACGCCGTCTTTCTTTCAAGCCGTCGACCGCTACCGCGACCAGCTTCAGGTCGCGGCGAACGCCCATTTCGTGATTTTGGACTGATGGCCGACGTGAGATACCCCACAAACGGGACTAAGGTACTGGTACCAAAGACGCTAACGTAACCTCTTACACAGCCGCAGAATTCGAGCCGTGACTTGGGGCCCATGTCGGCCCCCACAACGATAAGCCCAAGGAGGGTAGGCACATGGCAGCGACAGGCAAAGTGATCGGCACGGTTACCTCGGTCGTCGGCGAGGCGAAAGCCACGGCGGCAGACGGTAGCGTTCGCGTTCTCCAGGTCGGCGATCTCGTCCACAGCGACGAGGTCATCACCACAAGCGCCGGCGGCGCGATCAACATCGCGCTCGAGAACGGCCGGTCGCTGGATTGCAGCGGCGACACGAGCCTTGCTCTCCACGAAAGCATTCTTGGCGTTGCGACTGCGGTGACCGCTCCGGCGGCATCGCCGGCGCCTGGCACGCCCGGCTCGGACGTCGCCGCGCTGCAAGCGGCAATCCAGAGCGGACAGGATCCGTCGCAAGTTGCGCCGGCCACTGCGGCTGGCGGTGCGCCCGCTGCGGGCGGTGCCGGGGATGGCGGCGGAGGCACAGCGGTGATTCTCGAGCAGGCGAACACTGCTGGCGTCGTCTCGTCGGGATTCCCGACGGCTGGCGACACGATTGCTTTCCCGCTGCCCGAATTCGAGCTGCTGCCGACCGAAGAAGAGCCGCCTGCGGTGTCGGTTTCCGTTCAGGTACAGGTGCAAGTGCAGGTCGAGGTGGAAGTCGACGTCTCAATCGAGCCAAACATTGTCGACGGTCCGCCAGAGGGCGGCGTATTTGCGGTCTCCGCCTCGGGCGATGCAGTAAGTCTCGTCGAAGGAACAGCGGAAGGGAC
>DASUMM010000358.1:0-8872 GCA_036277655.1 Burkholderiales bacterium
AAATCGATCGAGCAGATGGCGCAGGGCCTCGAGCAGGTGGCGGCGCTTGCCGACCCGGTCGGCCGGATCGAGGAGCGGGTGCAGCGCCCCAGTGGCATCGAAGTCGCGCGCATGCGCGTGCCGCTCGGCGTGATCGGCATCATCTACGAATCGCGCCCGAACGTCACCGCGGACGCCGCCGGCCTCTGCGTCAAGGCGGGCAACGCGTGCATCCTGCGTGGCGGCGCCGAGGCGATCCATTCGAACCAGGCGATCGCCGCCTGCGTGCGCGCGGGGCTTGCGAGCGCCGGCTTGCCGGAAGACGCGGTGCAGGTGGTGGCGACGACCGACCGCGCTGCAGTCGGTGCGCTGATCACGATGCCGGAATACGTCGACATCCTCGTGCCGCGCGGCGGCAAGGAATTGATCGCGCGGCTTGCGCGCGAGTCGCGCATCCCGATGATCAAGCACCTGGAAGGCGTCTGCCACGTCTACATCGACGACCGTGCCGATCCGCGCATGGCCATCGCGATCGCCGACAACGCGAAGACGCAACGCTACGGCACGTGCAACACGATGGAAACCTTGCTCGTCGCCGAAGGCATCGCGCCGCAGGTGCTGCCCGAGATCGGACGCATCTACGCCTCGAAGGGGGTCGAGATGCGCGCTGACGGCGCCGCGCGCGCGCTCGTGCCTTCGGCCCGTCCGGCGACCGAGGACGACTATCGCACCGAGTGGCTCGCGCCGGTCGTCTCGATCCGCGTCGTGCGGGGGCTGGACGAGGCGATCGAGCACATTGCCACGTACGGCTCGCAGCACACCGACGCCATCGTCACCACGGACGCATCGCGCGCGCAGCGCTTCCTGCGCGAAGTCGATTCCAGCTCCGTCATGATCAATGCCTCGACCCGCTTTGCCGACGGCTACGAGTACGGCCTCGGCGCGGAGATCGGCATTTCCACCGACAAGCTGCACGCACGCGGCCCGGTCGGGCTCGAAGGCCTCACCACGCGCAAGTTCGTCGTCTTCGGCCACGGAGAAATCCGGTCGTAGTGCGTGCGGTCGGAATCCTTGGCGGCACGTTCGACCCGGTCCACAACGCCCACCTCGCGATCGCAGCGCGTGCGCTCGAAGCATTGCCGCTGGAGCGCATTCTGTGGATGCCCACCGGCACGCCGCGCTACCGTGAACCGCCGCAGGCTGCGGCGCACCACCGTCTTGCCATGCTCGGATTGGCGATCGCCGGCGAGCCGCGCTATGCGCTCGATGCGCGGGAGCTGCAAACCGGCGCGAGCGGCTACACCTACGACACGCTGCTTGCGCTGCGCAAGGATTTCGGCCACGAAGTGCGGCTCTACATGCTGATCGGCTCCGATCAGTACGAGAAGCTCGACACGTGGCATCGTGCCGCAGAACTCCCTTCGCTCGCCACGTTCGCGGTGTTCGCCCGGCCGGGCTGGAATACGCCCGCCGCCGCGCACGCGAGCGCAGTGCCCGTTGCGCTGGAACCGATCGATGTCTCGGCGAGCGAGATTCGCGCACGCCTGGCGCGCGGTGAAGACGTGACCGCGCTGCTTCCACTCCCGGTACTCGACTACATCCGCCGCCATCATCTGTATGGACATCCGTAAGAAGCAGCGCGCCGTCGTGGAGGCGCTCGAGGACGTCAAGGGGCGCGACATCGTCGTCTATAACGTGGGGCGGCTTTCGTCGATCTTCGAGCGCGTGGTGGTCGCAAGCGGCGACTCGACGCGACAGGTGAAGGCGCTCGCCGAGAGGGTGCGCGAGCGGCTGAAGGAAATCGGCGCGCCGGTGCGGGGGATCGAAGGCGGCCGCGGCGCCGAGTGGGTGCTCGTCGATGCCGGCGACATCGTGGTGCACGTGATGCATCCGACGGTGCGCGACTACTACAACCTGGAAGAGATCTGGGGCGGCAAGGAAGTGCGGCTGAAGGCGAGTGGCAAGGCTCCACGTCGTCGCGTTCGCCGCTAGGCTGCCAGCCTGGGCGCTCGAGGCACGCAGCGCGTGGCTGGCGCGCATGCCCAAGGGCTTCGAAGTCGATTGCCTCGATCTGAAATCGGGTTCGCTCGCGCGCGTGCGCGCCCGGCTGCCCGGCGGCACGCGCATCGTGGCGCTCGACGAGCGCGGCAAGGACCTTTCCACGCGCGAGTTCGCCAGGCTCGTGCTCGAGCCGACGGCCTTCCTGATCGGCGGACCGGACGGGCTCGACCCGCAATTGCGCGCCGCGGCCGCTCTCACCCTGCGCCTGTCGGCGCTCACGCTGCCGCACGTGCTTGCGCAACTGGTGCTCGTCGAGCAGCTTTATCGCGCCGCCTCGATCCACAGCGGGCATCCGTACCACCGCGAGTAGCTTTGCTACACTCGGAGCCCCTTGCAGGGCTCCCCATGAATTCGTTGCTCGATCGCTCGATCTACCTTGCGTCGCGCAGCCCGCGACGCCGCGAGCTGCTGGGGCAGTTCGGCGTGCCGTTCCACTTGCTGATGTTCCGCTCGGATGCGGCAGGCGAAGTGAACGAGGACCCACAGGCCGGCGAGCCGCCGCGCGACTACGTGTTGCGCGTTGCGAGGGAGAAAGCGCTTACCGGCTGGACGCGCGTGGTGCAGCGGCGGCTGCCACGCGCGCCGGTGCTGGCCGCCGATACGACGGTGACCATCGACGGGCAGATTTTCGGCAAGCCTGCGGATCGCGCCGATGCCGAGCGCATGCTGGCTGCGCTTTCGGGACGCCGGCACGAGGTGCTGACCGCGGTGGCGCTTGCTTACGACGATCGGCTGGAAAGCGCGCTTTCCGCCTCGCAGGTCGTGTTTCGGGACCTGTCGGCGCAGGAGATCCGCGACTATGTGGCGACCGGCGAGCCCGACGACAAGGCCGGCGCCTATGCGATCCAGGGGCGCGCCGCGATGTTCGTCGCCGAAATTCACGGCAGCCATTCGGGCATCGTCGGGCTGCCGCTCTTCGAGACCGCGCGCCTGCTGCAGACGCTCGGGGAGCTGCATGACCGACGAAATTCTCATTAACGTCACGCCGCAGGAAACGCGCGTGGCGGTGATCGGCGCCGGCCAGGTGCAGGAGCTGATCGTCGAGCGCACCACCAGCCGCGGCCTGGTCGGCAGCATTTACATGGGGCGAGTTGCGCGCGTGCTGCCCGGCATCCAGGCGGCCTTCGTCGAGATGGGCCTGGAGCGCGCCGCGTTCCTGCACGTCGCCGACATCTGGGAGCATCGGCGCCAGGGCGGCGATCCGGAGCGCTCGATCGAGCGCCTCCTCGCCGAAGGGCAGCCGCTGCTGGTGCAGGTGGTGAAGGACCCGATCGGCACCAAGGGCGCACGCCTTTCGACGCAGATCTCGGTCGCCGGTCGCATGCTCGTGTACCTGCCGCACGATCCGCACATCGGCATCTCGCAGCGAATCGAGGACGAAGCCGGGCGCGCGCAACTGCGCGAGAAGCTGCGCGAGCTGCTTCCCGCCGACGAGAAAGGCGGCTTCATCCTGCGCACGCTTGCCGAGAGCGCAACCGAAGAGGAACTGCGGGCCGACATCGAGTACCTGCGGCACCTGTGGAGCGATATCTCGGCGCGCGCGCAGAGCGCGCAGGCGCCCGCGCTCCTCTATCAGGACCTGTCGCTCGCGCAGCGCGTGCTGCGCGATATGGCATCGTCCGGCACCGATCGCGTGCTGGTCGACTCGCGCGAGTATTTCCACAAGCTCGCCGCGTTTGCCGAGACGTACACGCCGAACGTGCGCGCGAAGCTCGAGCACTACACCGGCGAGCGGCCGCTCTTCGATCTCTACAACGTCGAGCCGGAGATCGAGAAGGCGCTTTCGCGGCGGGTGGATCTGAAGTCCGGCGGCTACCTGATCGTCGACCAGACCGAGGCGATGACGACGATCGACGTCAACACCGGCGGCTTCGTCGGCAGCCGTACCTTTGACGACACGGTCTTCAAGACGAACCTGGAGGCGGCGCAGGCGATCGCGCGCCAGCTGCGGCTGCGCAATCTCGGCGGCATCATCGTGCTCGATTTCATCGATATGGATTCCGAGGAGCATCGCAATGCGGTGCTCGAGGAGCTGCGCCGCGCGCTTGCGCGTGATCGCACGCGCATGACCGTGAACGGGTTCACCGCGCTCGGGCTCGTGGAAATGACCCGCAAGCGCACGCGCGAATCGCTCGCCCATGTGCTGTGCGAGCCGTGCCCGACCTGCGCCGGCCGCGGCGAGGTGAAAACAGCACGCACCGTCTGCTACGACATCCTGCGCGAGATCATGCGCGAAGCGCGGCAGTTCAATGCGCGCGAGTTCCGCGTGCTCGCTTCGCAGTCGGTGGTGGACCTGCTGCAGGAGGAGGAGTCGCCCGCGGTGGCGATGCTTTCGGATTTCATCGGCCGGACCGTGTCGCTGCAAGTCGAGTCCGGGTACACACAGGAGCAGTACGACATCGTGCTGATGTAGCCATGACGACCCAGGACCTCTGCTTTACCGGCGCCGCGAAGCTCGCGCGGCTCATTCGCACGCGAAAGGTCTCGGCGAGCGAGGTGATGCGCGCCTTCATCGCCCAGGTCGAGCGCGTCAATCCGCACGTGAACGCGATCGTCACATTCCTGCCGGAGCCTGCACTCAAGGCGGCGCGCGCGCTTGACCGCAGGCTCGGCAAGCGCAGCGCCGCGCCGCTTGGGTCGCTGGCGGGGCTGCCGATTGCCTACAAGGATCTCGTCGCCACGAAAGGCATCCGCACGACGCTCGGCTCGAAAATCTATGCCTCGCACGTGCCGAAGGAAAACGCGCTGCTCGTCGATCGCCTGCAGGCGGCGGGCGCGATCACGCTTGGCAAGACGAATACGCCCGAGTTCGGCGCCGGCTCGCAGACCTTCAACGCAGTCTTTGGCGCGACGCGTAATCCGTACGATCCGTCGAAGACGTGCGGCGGATCCTCGGGCGGCGGGGCGGTTGCTGCGGCGTGCGGGATGCTGCCGTTTGCGGACGGCTCGGACCTCGCGGCGAGCCTGCGCAACCCGGGCAACTACTGCAATGTAGTGGGCTTGCGGCCGACGCCAGGGCGCGTGCCGGGCTGGCCGGCCGCCGATTCGTGGGACAGCCTGGCGGTGATCGGCCCGATGGCGCGCACCGTTGGCGACGCCGCGTTCCTGCTCTCGGCCATGGCCGGGCCGGATTTGCGCGCGCCGCTATCGATCAGCGAGCCGGGCCGCATGTTCGCGCGTCCGCTCGGGCGCGAGTTTCGCGGCACGCGCATCGCGTGGACGCGCGACTTCGGCGGATTGCCGATCGATCCGCGGGTGAGCGCAGTGCTGGACGCACAGCGGCGCACCTTCACGTCCCTCGGCTGCAAGGTCGAGGAAGCCTGCCCCGACTTCGACGGCGCGAAGGAAAGCTTCGAAACGCTGCGCGCGGTCGCGTTCGCGCAGAAATACGCATCGCTTCTGAAGACGCACCGCGCCGAGCTGAAGGACACGGTCATCTGGAACATCGAGCAGGGCCTCGCCTTAGAAGGCGCGGCCATCGCGCGCGCGGTCGCGCTGCGCTCGGAGCTCTTCCAGCGCATGCGCTCGTTCCTCCAGCGCTACGACTTCCTGGTCGGACCGGTCAACCAGCTGCCCCCGTTCCCGGTGGACCTCGATTACCCGCGCGAAATTGCCGGCGTGGCGATGGGGAACTATCTCGACTGGATGAAGAGCTGCTACTACGTGACGATCACGTCGCACCCGGCAATCTCGGTGCCGGCCGGCTTCACGACCGAGGGCCTGCCGGTCGGCATACAGATCGTCGGCCGCTACCGCAACGATTTCAGCGTGCTGCAGCTGGCGCACGCGTTCGAGGAAGCAAGCGGCGGCGCCTGGCAGCGCCGCCCGCCGATTACCGCCTAGCTTCTTTCAATCCGCGTAGACGCCCGCCGTCGTCAACCGGAGAACAAGCGGCCGGAGTGTCACCGATGTCTCCGGTATAGACCGTTACCTATGTAACCGGAATACACCGGAAGCGTTTGGCGCGCCCGGCGGGATTCGAACCCACGACCCTTGGCTTCGGAGGCCAATACTCTAATCCGCTGAGCTACGGGCGCTACTTAAGCGCGCGAATAATAAAGGCTTTTGCCAGAAGCGTCCATGTCTCGCGCGCGCATTCCGCGTTAGAATTCGCGCCACCCTACTCCCCCGCAAACCCATGGCCGAGCACGACGCACATTCCTCGTTCATCAAGACGCCGCAGCAACTGGTCGTCGTCGTGCTGCTCGCATTCATCGTACCGATCGTGGGAATCGTGCTGCTCATCCAGCTGATTCTCAACCGGCCGCATGCCGACCCTGCGGCGCTCAACCCGGAAGCGGTGGCAGCGCGGATCGCACCAGTCGGCAAGGTGCATTTCGGGCCGGCTCCGGCCGCCGAACCGAGTGCGGCGCAACCGGCCGGCGGCCAGGCGCGCGCGCCCAAGACAGGCGAAGAGGTTGTGAAGACCGTCTGCTTCGCCTGCCACGGCACCGGCGCTGCCGGCGCGCCGAAGATCGGCGACCCGGCTGCGTGGGGCAAGCTGATCGGGAAGGGCGTCGACCAGATGGTCAAGTCCGCGATCACCGGCCTGCGAGCAATGCCGCCGCGCGGCGGCAATCCCGATCTGTCCGACCTCGAAGTGGCGCGCGCCGTGGTGCTGATGGCCAATCAGTCCGGCGCCAAGTTCAAGGAGCCCGCCGCGACCGGGCCGGCGGCAAAGAAGTAGCCAGGGCTGCGGTTCCCGCCGCACCGCCGTGGAACTCCTCTTCATCATCGATCCGGTCGATACGCTCAAGGCGTACAAGGACACCACTGTCACGATGATGCGCGCCGCGCAGGCGCACGGCCATGCGGTTCATGTCTGCGAGCAGGCGAGCCTCGCCTGGCGCGGCGCCGACGTGGTGGCCGAGTCGCAGCGCATCACCGTTTCGGCAAGCGACGACGACTGGTTCGAAGCGCACGAGCGCGCCGAGCGCACGCTGCAATCGTTCGCTGCGGTGCTGATGCGCAAGGACCCGCCATTCGACCTCGAATACGTCACCAGCACGTGGCTCCTCTCGGCCGCAGAGCGGCGCGGTGCGCGCGTCTTCAACGCTCCGGCAGCGATTCGCGACCATAACGAGAAACTCGCGATCGCCGAATTCCCGCAGTTCGTCGCGCCGACGCTGGTGAGCCGCGATCCGCAGCGCCTGCACGCCTTCATCGACGCCGAGCGCGACGTGGTGGTCAAGCGCCTCGATGTGATGGGCGGCGAGAACATCTTCCGCGTACAGGCGGGCGATCCCAACCGCAACGTGATCATCGAGACGATGGCGCGCGGCGGCGAGCGCTCGGTGATGGCGCAGCGCTTCATCCCGGAGATCCGCGACGGCGACAAGCGCATCCTGCTGATCGACGGCGTCGCCGTGCCGCATTGCCTGGCGCGCATTCCGAAAGCGGGCGAATCGCGCGGCAACCTGGCCGCCGGCGGCCGCGGCGTCGCGCAGCCGCTTTCGCCGCGCGACCGCCAGATTGCGACGGCCATCGGGCCGCCGCTCGCCGCGCGAGGACTGCTGCTCGTCGGGCTCGATGTCATCGGCGACTGGCTCACCGAGATCAACGTCACCAGCCCGACGTGCTTCCGCGAAATCCACGACCAGACCGGCTTCGATGTCGCCGGCACGTTCCTCGGCGCACTCGAGGCACGACTTGCATGATCGGCGTGCTGATCGTCACGCACGGTGCGATCGGCGAGGAAATGCTCGCCACCGCGGTGCAGATTCTCGGCAAGCCCGCCGCACACGCGGCCGCGCTTTCGGTCCGTTCGGTGCAGGATCCTGCCGCGACCATGGCCCAGGCGCGCGCACTCATCGCGCAACTCGACGACGGCTCGGGCGTTCTCGTGCTCACGGACATGTACGGCTCGACGCCGGGCAACGTGGTCGGCGGGCTCCTGGCAGATGGTCGGGTCGAAGGCGTGGCCGGCATTTCGCTGCCGATGCTCGTGCGCGTGCTCTCCGGTCAGGATCACACGCTGGCGGGGGCCGTGCAGCGTGCCCTGTCGGGCGGAACGGAAGGCGTGCTGCACATGAACCAGGACTGCTGCCGTGCCACAGGCTGAGACGACCATCGTCAACAAGCTGGGCCTGCATGCGCGCGCCTCGGCAAAGCTCACCCAGCTCGCGAGCGCCTATCCGTGCGAAGTCTGGCTGACGCGCAACGGCCGGCGCGTCAACGCCAAGAGCATCATGGGCGTGATGATGCTCGCCGCCGGCAAGGGCTCGGTGGTGCTGGTGGAAGCCGATGGAGACGACGCCGAAGCCGCGCTGGCGGCGGTGCTGCGCCTGATCCAGGAAAAGTTCGGCGAGGAGGAGTGAACCCGATGGCCGGCCGGGCCTGCTAGATGAACATCGCGTTGCACGGCGCGAGCGTTTCGCCGGGCATCACGATCGGCCACGCGCACCTCGTCTCGAGCGCGCGTCTGGAAGTCGCGCACTACGAAATCGCCGAGAGCGCGGTGGCGGCCGAAATCTTCCGCTTCGAGGCGGCGATCGCGCGCGCCAAGCAGGACCTCGCCGCCCTGGAAGCGCACATTCCGTCCGACGCGCCGCACGAGCTGGCTGCGTTCATCAACCTGCACCGCATGATCCTCGACGACTCGTCGCTGGCACAGGCGCCGCGCGAGCTGATCCGCGAGCGCCGCTACAACGCCGAGTGGGCGCTGGTGCAGCAGATGGAAAAGCTGGTCGAACAGTTCGAGCAGATGGAGGACCCGTACCTGCGCGAGCGCCGGCAGGACATCGAGCAGGTGGTCGAGCGCGTGCTGAAGGCGCTGCTCGGCGGGCACAACCTCACCGACGCGCAGATCTCGGACGAGCGGCAGCTGATCGTG
>DASUMM010000359.1:0-6755 GCA_036277655.1 Burkholderiales bacterium
ACGAAGAGCGGCATCTTCATCAGCGTCATCCCCGGCGCGCGCATGTTGAGGATCGTCGTGATGATGTTGATCGAGCCCATGATCGAGCTCATGCCGAGCAGGTGCACGGCGAAGATCGTCAGATCCATGCCCGGGCCCATCTGCACCGTGAGCGGCGCGTACATCGTCCAGCCGACGCCCGGCGCACCGCCAGGGACGAAGAACGAGATCACCAGCAGGCTGGCGGCGAACGGCAGGATCCAGAACGACCAGTTGTTCATGCGCGCGAACGCCATGTCGGGCGCGCCGATCATCATCGGGATCTGCCAGTTCGCGAAGCCGACGAACGCCGGCATGATCGCGCCGAACACCATGATGAGCCCGTGCATCGTCGTCATCTGGTTGAAGAAATCCGGGTTCACCCACTGCAGTCCCGGCGAAAAGAGCTCGGTGCGGATGACGAGCGCCATCACCCCGCCGGTGAGGAACATGATGAAGCTGAACCACAGGTACAGCGTGCCGATGTCCTTGTGGTTGGTGGTCGTGATCCAGCGCATGATGCCGCCGTAACCATGACCGTGGCCGTGCTCGTCGTGTCCCGCGTGGCCGTGGGTGTCTACTACTGCGCTCATCGTTTGCTCCTTCGTTCCTTTACTTGCGCGCGGCCTTGACTTCCGCGGGCTGCACCAGGTCGCCGGTCTTGTTGCCCCAGTTGTTGCGCGTGAAAGTGATCACCGCGGCGAGCTCGACGTCGTTCAGCACCTTCTCGAACGGCGCCATGGCGGTGCCGGGCTTGCCGTGCAGCACGATGTCCATCTGACCTTGTTTCGGCCCGGTGACGACCTTCGAGCCGTCGAGCGGCGGAAACGCGGGCGGCGTACCCTTGCCGCTCGCCTGGTGGCACGCCACGCAGTTGGCCGCGTAGACCTTCTCACCGCGCGCCTTCAGTTCCTCGAGCGTGAACTGCCTGGCAGCGTCATCGGCCACGGCGGCCACTTTCTTCTGGCGCTCGCCGACCCACTTCGAATACTCCTCCGGCGAGACGACACGCACCACGATCGGCATGAACCCGTGCTCCTTGCCGCACAGCTCGGTGCACTGGCCGCGGAAGACGCCGGTCTTGTCGGCCTTGAAATGCAGGTCGCGGATGAAGCCCGGCATCGCATCCTGCTTGGCGCCGAATGCCGGAATCCACCAGGCGTGAATCACATCGGCCGCGGTGGTCAGCACGCGCACTTTCTTTCCCATCGGCACGACCATCTCGTTGTCGACTTCGAGCAGGTAGTTCTCGCCCTTCGGCGCGCTGCCTTCGATCTGCTCGCGCGGCGTGGCGAGCCGCGAGGTGAAGCTGATTCCCTCGCCTTCGCCCTTCAGGTAGTCGTAGCCCCACTTCCACTGGTAGCCGGTGACCTTGATCGTGATGTCAGGGTTCGAGGTGTCGCGCTGGGCGATCAGCACGCTGGTCGCCGGCCAGGCGATCACCACCAGGATCAGCGCCGGGATCACGGTCCAGATGATCTCGACCGTGGTGTTCTCGTGGAACTGCTCGGCCTTGTGCCCCTTGTCCTTGCGATGCGCGTAGCACGCCCAGAACATGAAGCCGAACACGCCGATGAAGATCACGGTCACGAGAATCATCACGTACTCGTGCAGCCCGTGGATTTCGGCGGCGATCCGCGATGCCGCCGGCTGCAGGTTCCACTCCAGCGCCATCGCCAGCCCGGAGAACATCGCGGCGGCGATGCCGAGTGTCCAGGAGGCGGTCGTTCGTGCCGTGCTTGCCATTCCCTACCCCTTCTTCGTCAAATTCTCATTTCGGCGCGCGGTGGCGAGGAAAGCGCCTGCGAGCAGCAGCGCCTCCAGCCCGGCGAACGGCAGAACGAGCCATGCGCCGAACGCGGCGAAGGCAACGCCGATCGCGAGCGTCGCCAGAGCGAGGAGCGCAAATACCGTCGCCAGTGCCGCGGGAGAAATCGAGCATTGCACTTCCGCTGCACGCTGGCGCCCGGCGCCTTTCGCGCGCCGCGGATTCTCCGTCGCCCGTTCCGCAATCAGCATGCCGCCAAAGAACGCGCGAAGTTACCACAGCAGCCCATGCAAGAAAAGCGCGGAGGCAAGGCGCCGCGCCTCGCTAGCGCGTGCGCTTTCGCTCGAAGCGCACGATCGCGCGGCCATCGCTCGTGCGCGAGGGCGAAAGCGGCTTCCACGCATGGCCATACACCACTTCGAACGTCGCCGCGAGGCGCCCGTCTCGGCGCCCGGCGTCGAGTGCTTCGCGCAGGCGGGCGAGAAATCGCCGGCCGCTCAAGCCGCGCGCTCGGGCGGTCAGTGCGCACGTCTGGCCGCTCGCGCGCAGATCGGCGAGCAGCACGTCGCTTGCGGCATAGGTCAGCGTAAGCCGCTCGGCCTCCATCACCGGGTCGGTGAATCCCGCTGCGACGAGCTGATCGCCGACGTCATGCATGTCGGTGAACGAATGCACCCGCGCCGGGCCGGCGATTGCACGCAGTTCCTTCAGTGTGTCGGGGCCGAGCGTGCTGAGGATTAGCAGCCCGCCGGGCACGAGCACGCGATGCAACTCGGCGATCGCGCGCACCGGATCGGCGGCCCAGTGCAGCGCCATGTTCGACCACGCGAGGCCGACCGAGGCCGCAGCAAGCGGCAGCCGCTCCATCTCCGCGCACACGGGGAGCCGCCGCTCTCTTCGCAGCATGCGGGAGAATTTCGAGCGAGCAGGAAGCGCGGTCCGCAGCATCGGCAGCGCTACATCGAGCAGCACGACGCTCGAGCCGGGATAGCGCGCGGAAAGCGCCGCCGCCTCGCGTGCCGGGCCACAACCGGCATCCAGCACGCGCTGCGGCCGCAGCTTGATGTATTCGAGGCGCTCGAGCATGCGCGCACCGACTTCGGCCTCGAGGCGCGAAGCTTCGCCGTAGCGCGGCGCCGCGCGCGCAAACCGCCGCCGGACCGTGGCCCGGTCTAGCATGCGACGCAGTATAAGATGCAGCAAATGTTCGGCGCGGCGGCGCGATTCGCCCAATGGGTGCTCGGCGGCACGTGCGTGCTGTGCCGCGGATCGGCCGAACGCGAGTTGCTGTGCAATGCCTGTGATGCGGAGCTGCCGCGGCTCGAGCAGGCGCTTTGCCCGCGTTGCGCGCTGCCCTCGCCGGCCGCAGAGGTGTGCGGTCGATGCCTTGCCGAGCCTCCGAGCTTCGATGCGACGGTCGCCGCGCTCCAGTACGCTTTTCCGGTCGACGTTCTGGTGCAGTCGCTCAAGTTTCGCGGCGAGCTCGCGCTCGCGGGGCTGCTCGGCCGCCTGCTCGCCGAGCGGATCCGCAGCACGGGCGCGGTGCAATACGTGCTGCCGGTGCCGCTCGCGAGCGGCCGGCTGCGCGAGCGGGGATACAACCAATCGCTCGAGATCGCACGCTTCGTCGCACATGGTGCGCAGGCTGCGCTCGCGCCCGGATTGTGCGAGCGCACCGCGGAGACAGCGGCGCAGACCGGGCTTCCCTGGCCGGAGCGTGCGAAAAACGTTCGTGGCGCATTCCGCGCTTCGCGAGCGCTCGACGGGGCGTCGATTGCGGTGCTCGATGACGTGATGACGACCGGTGCGACGCTGGAAGAGATCGCCGCCGAGCTGAAGCGCTCAGGCGCCGCGCGCGTCGTCAACTGGGTCGTCGCAAGGACGTTCCCACCCGATCGCTGATCGGGACCGCAGTCTCGCTTCTTGCATCGCGCGCGAGCAGTTGCTCGACCGCCTGGGCCGGTGCGAGCCGGCCCTCGAGCAGCGCCGCAACCGCCTCGCTCACCGGCATCTCGACCTTGTGCAGCCGTGCGAGCTTGACGACTTCGCGCGCCGAGCGCACACCCTCGGCGACATGGCCGAGGCTCGCCACCACCTCGTTCAGCGATCGCCCCTGCGCCAGTCCGAGGCCCACTTTCCGGTTGCGCGAAAGATCGCCGGTGGCGGTGAGAATCAGGTCCCCCGCCCCGGAGAGGCCCATCAGCGTTTCCGGTTGTCCGCCCAGTGCCTGCCCGAGACGTACGATCTCGGCAAGCCCGCGCGTGATGAGCGCGGCACGGGCGTTCAGGCCGAGGCCCAGGCCGTCGGCAACGCCGACGGCGATTGCCATCACGTTCTTCACCGCGCCGCCGATCTCGACGCCCACCACGTCGGTGCTGTGATAGACGCGCATCCGGCCGCCATGGACGAGCAGCGCCGCGTTGCGCGCGAGCGCAGCGTCGCGCGAGGCGAGCGTCAGCGCGCAAGGCAGCCCCCGCGCGACTTCGAGCGCGAACGAAGGCCCCGAGAGGGCGCCGCAGGGGTGCCCGTTGCCGAGCTCGGACTCGACGATCTGGTGCGGCAGCGCACCGCTATCCTGCTCGAAGCCCTTGCAGAGCCAGATGAATGGCGTGCGCGCCTCGGCGACGCGGCGCGCCACGTCGCGCAGGGCGGCGACCGGGGTGGCGACCAGAAGGAGCTCCGCGCCGTCGAGCGCCGCGGCAATGTCCGCGGTGACCTGTAGTGAAGCGGGCAGCTCGATTTCGGGCAGGTAGCGGACGTTGCGTCGCGCGGCGGCGATCAGGCGCGCTTGCGCAGCGTCGCGCGCCCACAGCCGCGTCGTGTGTCGACCGGCGAGCGTTGCCGCGATGGCAGTTCCCCAGGAGCCAGCTCCCAGAACGGCAAGGACTGCCATGCGCGTCTAACTGCCCCAGACCTGCGAAGCGCGCACGTAGCCTTCGGCGCCGTCTGCGGCGCGCACTCGCAACCAGCCGCCCGAAGCCCCGTCGATGCGCTCTAGCACGACGTTCTGCAGGGCAATGAAGGCGACCGGTGCGGCGTCGTCGGGACGCTGGCGGACTTCGGTCGCCGCGGCCGTGGCGAGCACCATGTGCCGTTCGCCGAGCGACTTGGTTTCGATCCAGGCGAGCGCCCCGGTGTGGTCGCGCACCTTGATCCATGCACCGAGCGTGGTGATGACCTCCAGCGGATAGTGGCGCGATACCACCGACACGCGCGTCGCGGCGCGCGACGGCGCATCGTAGAGGATCGCCGCGTTCTCCTCGACCGAGCGGAACTGCGCCATTGCCGGCGCACTCGCGAAGAGCGCCACCAGCGCAGGCATCAGCAGGAGCGGGCGCATCTAGCTCGCCATTTGCGGCGCCCCGCCTTGCTGCTCCTGGTTGCGCTGCGCATAAAGCGCTTCGAACGACACCGGGGCAAGCAGCACCGGCGGAAAGCCGCCGCGCGTCACCAGGTCCGAGATCGCCTCGCGCACATACGGATACAGGATGTTCGGACAGGCGATGCCGAGAAGCGGCCCCAGGTCGGCCTCGGGAATGTCGCGCAACGAGAAAATGCCCGCCTGCGCAGCCTCGGCGAGGAACAGCGTCTTTTCCCCGACCTTCGCCGTGACGGTCACCGTGACCACCGCTTCGTAGAGGGAGTCGCCGAACTTCTGCGCGTCGTTGCGCACCTGGATCTCGAGCTGCGGGCTTTCGCTCTGCAGGAACACCTGCGGGGCGTTGGGCAGCTCGAGCGAGAGGTCCTTGACGTAGATCTTCTCGAGCTGGAACGTGGGCTGCGGCTGCGTGGTCAAGGGGGTCTCCATCGTCATTTCTGCACTGGCAACTGTGCCTGCTGCCAGGCCGCATAGCCTCCGGCGAGCATGTATACCTTCGAAAAACCGCGCTGCCGCAGCGTCGCCGCGGCGCCGGCCGAGCGGTTGCCGGTGTCGCAATGCACGATGACCGGCTTCGCTTTCCACTTCTCCAGCTCGCCAACCCGGCGCGTAAGCTCCGCCAGCGGCACGTTGCGTGCGCCGAGAATATGACCCTTCGCGAAAGAAGGTGCATCGCGCAGGTCGATCACCACGGCATCGTCGCGGTTGATCATCTGCGTCGCCTGCAGCGTGCTGAGCGAAGGCCCGCCGGCGCTGCGCCGGACCATCGGCCAGATCAGCATCGCGCCGGAGACGAACGCGATGGCGATCAGGATCCAGTTGTTCTGTATGAATTGCAGGGGCAGCGCGTCCGTGGCGCGAAAGACGGCGAAACCGCACCGTCGCAGAAAAGGGCGTCATTATAATTGAGCGCATGCACCGCCTGGTCTTCGTTCGCCACGGCGAATCCACCTGGAACCGCGAAAACCGCTTCACCGGCTGGACCGACGTCGATCTCTCCGAGCGTGGCATCGAGGAGGCGCGCGCGGCCGGCCGCCTGCTCAAATCCGAAGGGTTCTCGTTCGACCTCGCCTTCACTTCGGTGCTGCGACGGGCGATCCGTACGCTCTGGCTGGTGCTCGAGGAGATGGACTGCATGTGGCTGCCGGTGCAGAAGCACTGGCGCCTGAACGAGCGCCATTACGGAGCTCTGCAGGGACTGAACAAGGCGGAGATGGCAGCGCGCTTCGGCGAGCCGCAGGTCCTCGAGTGGCGCCGCAGCTACCGCACGCGGCCGCCGGCGCTCGAGCCGTCGGAGGAGCGTGACGCCGCGCGCGACCCGCGCTACCGGCATCTGACGCGCAGCGAGGTGCCGCTCACCGAGTGCCTCGAGGACACCGTGGCCCGCGTCATGCCCTACTGGAGCGAGACGATCGCTCCTGCCATCCGGGCCGGCAAGCGCGTCCTCGTCGCTGCGCACGGCAATTCGCTGCGTGCATTGATCAAGCACCTGGACGGCGTCGGCGACGACGAGATCGTCGGATTGAACGTGCCCACCGGCGTGCCGCTCCTCTACGAGCTGGACGCGCAGCTGAGACCGCTCGGGCATCG
>DASUMM010000360.1:0-2263 GCA_036277655.1 Burkholderiales bacterium
CGATGCGGGCCTCGCGACGACGCTCGTGCTGATGGACATGCTGCAACGGCCGCTGCTCGTCGAGGGCGCGGCCGGCGTCGGCAAGACGGAGATCGCCAAGGTCGTGGCCAATGCGCTCGGACGCGAGCTGATCCGGCTGCAGTGCTACGAAGGCCTCGACATCTCGCAGGCGGCCTACGAGTGGAATTACTCGCGCCAGATGATCGAGATCCGGCTGGCGGAGGCGGCCGGCGAGAAATCCAAGGACAAGCTGTCGCAGGACATTTTTTCGGAAAGATTTCTCGTCAAGCGGCCGCTCGCGCGGGCGCTCGAAGGAAAGAAAGGCGCCTCTCCCGTGCTGCTGATCGACGAGCTCGATCGCACCGACGAGCCGTTCGAGGCGTACCTGCTCGAAGTGCTTTCCGACTGGCAGATCTCGATCCCGGAAATCGGCACTTTGCGCGCCGCCGATGCGCCGATCGTCGTGATCACCTCCAACCGCACGCGCGAGATCCATGATGCGGTGAAGCGCCGCTGCTTCTACTACTGGGTCGACTATCCGGACGCCTCGCGCGAGCTGGAGATCCTGCGCCGCAAGGCGCCACGCGCTTCCGATGCGCTGTCGAAGGAAGTGGTCGCGTTCGTGCAGCGCCTGCGCACTGTCGATCTCTTCAAGCTGCCGGGGGTGGCCGAGACGATCGACTGGGCGAACTGCCTGGTCGCGCTCGATCGCATCACGCTCGATCCGGAGACGGTCAACAACACCCTCGGCGTGCTGCTCAAGTACCAGGACGACCTGGAGCGCATTGCGGGCGAAGAATCCGAGCGGCTCGTGAGCGAAGCGAAAGCCGCCGCCACCGCCGCCTGAAGGCGCTGCGATGAGCGCCGCCTCGTTCCTGCGCCGGCTGTTCGGGCGATCGCAGGACGCCCTCGACCCGGCGACCCGCTATCTGCTTTCCCTCTGCGAATCGCTTCTCGGCGAGCGCGGCGAGACGCTCGGCGCGGCAATCGCACGCGAAGCGCTCGCCGTCTACCGGACGCTCGACGAGCGCGGGCGCGAGCGTTTCTTCGACGTGCTGGCGAAGGATTACTCGCCGTTGCCACAGGTGGTCTGCGACGCGGCGGAAGCGTATCGCCGGGAACCAGACGCAGACAACCTGATCCGCCTCCAGGAGGCCGTCGATCCGGCCCGCCAGGAGTTGTTTCGCCGGCTCAACATGGCGCAAGGCGGCACCGCCGTCATCCTCGACATGCGCCGGCTGATCCTGAAAGGGCTGGATGCGCATCCCCACTGGCGAGTGATCGACGCCGACCTGCGCCATTTGCTGCGCTCCTGGTTCAACCGCGGCTTTCTGAAGCTCGAGCGGATCGACTGGCACACCTCGGCCATCGTGCTCGAAAAACTGATCGAGTACGAGGCGGTGCACGCGATCCAGGGCTGGCCGGACCTGCGGCGGCGCCTGGAATCGGACCGCCGCTGCTTTGCGTTCTTCCATCCGCAGGTCCCCGACGAGCCGCTCATCTTCATCGAGGTTGCGCTGACCCAGGGCATGAGCGGTTCGGTGCAACCGCTCCTCGATGTCGCGGCGTCGGTTGCCTCGGGCGCCGAGGCCGACACCGCGATCTTCTACTCGATCACCAACTGCCAGGAAGGCTTGCGCGGCATCTCGTTCGGCAACCTGCTGATCAAGCAGGTGGCCGAGGAGCTGCAGCGCGAGCTGCCGCACGTGCGCACGTTCGCGACGCTGTCGCCGATCCCGGGCTTTCGCCGCTGGCTGGATTCAGCGCGCGCCCGCCTGGGCGCCGGCGACGGCGGCAAAGAGCGCCTTGCGTTGCTCGAGAGCATCGAGGATCCCGCGTGGCACACGCGCAAGATTCCGGAGCGCCTGACGCAGCTGCTGCTGCAGGCGTGCGCCTGGTACCTGGTGAATGCGAAGCAGGGCGCCGAGCCGCTGGATGCGGTGGCGCGCTTTCATCTCGGCAATGGCGCGGCGCTCGCGCGCCTCAACTGGCTGGGCGACACCTCGCCCTCGGGCATGAAGCGGGCGGCCGGCCTGATGGTCAACTATGTCTACCGCCTCGCCGACGTCGAGCGCAACCACGAGCGTTATTTCCGCCATCACATCGTCGTTGCTTCCCGCGCAGTGACCAAGCTCGCGCGCGAATGCCCGATCGGCGTGCAGCCTCCGGCGAGCGCCCAAAGCCCGACGTGATCGCCTCGCTCGACGTCTCCGGCTCCAAGGGGCTGCTCGCCGGCAACGTCATGCACTTCGCACGCCTGCTG
>DASUMM010000361.1:0-12942 GCA_036277655.1 Burkholderiales bacterium
AACATCCAGGAGAAGTGCGTCGGGCCGAGCGCCTGGCTCCACGGGCCGTCGGCCGCGAGCGGAACGAGCGTGCGGTAGGCGTTGCGGATGTTCGGCTTTGCGCTCCAGCGATCCTTCTCGGTCGGATTGAGCGGATACGCCATGAAGCCGTCGGGGCCGGGCTTCACGCTCGCATGCCGCTCCGAAAGCGGGCGGTTCAGGCGCACCGTGGTGCCCAGCGTGCCGCCGGGAACCTCGAGCGCGCCGACGAGCGCCGCGAGCATCGTGCGCGCCCAGCAGCATTCAAAGCCGCCCCAGCCGTTGTTGACCGTCTTGCCGAGCGCCACCGCCACCGGCCGCAGCGGCAGCGTCTTGCCGTCGATGACGATCGTGTCGCCGACGCGCGCGTGGTCGAGATACTCGGCGGCAATGCGGCGGATCGTGCCCGCCGCAACGTCGGTGATTTGCGCTGCCCACTCGGGCGAATACGGCTTCATGTGCGCAAGCAGCTTGGCGAACGCGGTTTCGCCTTCGAGCTTTCCTTGCGCGAGCATCTCCTCGTCGGCACCGATTTCAACCGCATCCACGCTCGCCCGCTCTTCGAGCGCTCCGGCGAGGATCGGCGCACGGGTTTGCGGATCGCGCAGGTAGAAGCCGTGCGGCCCGACGAGATACGGCGAAGCGGTGTGGCGCAGCAGGAACTCGACGTCGAGCCGATCGCGCGGATGCTCGAACAGCATCACGTGGATCAGCGCATAGAGAAACGCTGCGTCGGTCTTGGGCTTGATCGGCACCCATTCGGCGGAGCAGGCGCCAGTGACCGAGAGGTGCGGCTCCACCTGTACGCGCTTCAGGCCGCGCACCCGCGCCTCGGCATGACGCCAGACGCCGACCACGCCGCCCGACGCTTCGGTGTTCGCGCCGCACGAAATCACGTACTCGCAAAGCGGCGTATCCGGGCACACGGTGAACGCGCGATGCCAGAACTCGCCGTACAGGTGCTCCGAGTGCGTGCACTTGACGCCTTGGCCGGAGCCGAAGCCCATGTCGACCGGACCCCAGGCGCCGAGGAACGCCGGGAACGTCCCCATGTACGACTGCGGCGTCCCGCCGCCGCCAAAGCTCGCCGCCACGCGCGGATATCCGGATTCGTCGGTAAGTCCGCGCGAGCGAATGTCGAGGAGCTTCTGCGCGATCGTGTCGAGCGCCTCGTCCCACGAGATCGGCACGAAGGCCGGGTCCTCTTCGCGGCCCTTCTTCGGGTTGGTGCGCTTCATCGGCGAGCGCACGCGGTGCGGGTTGTAGAGCTTCTGCACCAGGCCGTAGGCCTTCACGCATACCTTGCCGCCGCCGGGGTGGACCTCGGCAGCAGCGAAGTTCGGCTCGACCTCGGTAGCAACCCCGTCCACGACCTTCACGGTGAGCAGATCGGGTCCGGCGACGCACTGGTAGCAGTACGTCGCCTTCCGTTCGACCCGTGCGGGCTCGCTTTTCTTCACAGTAGGCAAGTCCAGCAGCATTGCGAGCGGGTCACGTTGACCTGTCTCAAAGTTTCAAAGGCCGAGGTATGCGGCCTGCACTTCGGGGCTCGCGAGCAGCTCGGCGCCGCTGCCGGAAAGCGTCAGGCGTCCGGTTTCGAGCACGTACGCGCGGTCGGCGACGGCGAGGGCGGCGCTGGCGTTCTGGTCGACGAGAAAGGTGGTGGTGCGCAGCGCCTTCAGCGCCGCGACGTGCGCGAAGATTTCGGCCACCAGGCGCGGCGCGAGTCCCATCGACGGCTCATCGAGCAGCAGCAGGCGGGGGCGCGCCATCAGCGCGCGACCCATCGCCAGCATCTGCTGCTGGCCGCCCGAGAGCGTGCCGGCCGGCTGATGCCGCCGCTGGCGCAGCGCAGGAAACATCGCATACACCTGCTCGAGGCTGCTCGCGGCCTCGTTGCGCGGACGGGTGTAGGCGCCCAGGCGCAGATTGTCTTCGACTGCAAGCGGGCCGAACACCTGCCGGCCTTCCGGCACCTGCACGATGCCGCGCCGCACCCGCCGGTCGGGCGCCGTTCGCGTGATGTCCTCGCCGTCGAAGCGGATCGAACCGCCGCTCGTCGCGATCACACCCGAGACGGCGCGCAGCAGCGTCGTCTTGCCGGCGCCGTTCGCGCCGACGAGCGCAACCAGCTCCCCTTCGCGCACCGCGAGGTCGATGCCTTTCAGTGCCGGGATGCGGCCGTATCGCACCTCGAGTCCGCGCACTTCGAGCATCAGGCGCTGGCTGCCGCGCCGAGATAGGCCTCGATCACGCGGGGATCGTTGCGCACCTGCTCGACCGTGCCCTCGGCGAGGCACTTGCCGTAGTCGAGCACCAGGATGTGATCGGAAATTCCCATCACCAGGCGCATGTTGTGCTCGACCAGCACCACCGTGATTCCGGATTTGGCGAGCCTGGAGATCAACGTGTCGATCCCTTGCGTCTCGACCGGGTTCAGCCCGGCGGCCGGTTCGTCGAGCAGCAGCAAGCGCGGCTGCGCGGCGAGCGCGCGCGCAATCTCCAGGCGCTTGAGCGCCCCGTAGGGCATCGCGTCGGCGTCGGCATCGATCCAGTCCGTGAGGCCGACGAAGCGCATGAGCGTGGCGGCCTCCTCGCGCGCCTTGCGCTCATCGCGGGTGAGCCGCGGCGGGCGCACCATCGCGGCCAGCAGCCCGCACGGATCGTGCAGCGTGCGCCCGACCAGCACGTTTTCGAGCGCGCTCATGTTGAAGAACACCTGCAGGTTCTGGAACGTGCGCGCGATGCCGGCGGCGGCGTGCTCGTGCGGTGCGCGCCCGGAGAGCGGCCGGCCATCGAACACGATCTGTCCCGCGGAGGGGGCATAGACACCCGAAAGGAGGTTGAGCAGCGTCGTCTTGCCGGCCCCGTTGGGGCCGATGATCGAGAACACCGTGCCCGCCGGCACCGAGAAATACAGATCGGAGATGGCGTTGACGCCGCCGAACTCCCTTGCCAGCCCCTCGACCTCGAGCAGGCTCATCGCCTGCGGCCGTTCAGGGCGGAGGAAAGCGTCGGCACCAGCCCGCGCGGCATGAAGACCATCGTCAGCATCATCACCGCGCCGAACACCGCCATCTCGTATTCCTTCAGTACGGTGAGCGCCTGCGGCAGCGTCGTCAGCACGGCCGCGCCGACCACCGCACCAAACGTCGACGCCATGCCGCCGAAGACCACCATCGTCACCAGCTCGATGGAGTGAAAGAACGTCACCTTTGCCGGCGTGATGAAGCCGGCGTAGTGCGCCATCAGGCTGCCGGCGATCGCCGCGTAGATTGCCGAGACCACGAACACGCGCAGCTTCTCGCGCGCGCTGTCGATGCCGGCGACTTCGGCGGCGATCTCGGAGCCATGCAGTGCGCGCAACGCGCGGCCGCGGGGCGACTCGATCAGGTTGAGCGCGAGCCATACCGAGAGGACGAGCACCGCGGCGATGACCCAGTACCAGGAACGCTCGCCGGCGAGCGTCAGCCCGAATGCGCTGAGCGGCGGTACTGCCATGCCGTCGGGCCCGCCGGTGATGCGGTCTTCCGTCGCGACGACGATCGAGATGATGATCCCCAGGCCGAGCGTTGCCATCGCCAGGTAGTGGCCGCGCAACCGCAGGATCGGCCGGCCGATCACGAACGCGAGCGCCGCGACCGCGAACGTGGCGGCAGCCATGGCGGCGAGCGGCGGCCAGCCGTAGCGCGCCGTGAGGACCGCCGAACCGTACGCTCCCAGGCCGAAGAAACCGGCATGACCGAGGCTGATCTGCCCGGCGTAGCCGATCAGCAGATTCAAGCCGACGCAGACGATCGCGTTCAGGCCGACCAGGATCGCTACCTCGTAGTAATAGTTGTTGACCAGTACGAGCGGCAAGAGCGCGGCGACCCCGGCGAGCACGGCGAGCCCGCGCATGCGGGAAGCGACGTTCGTTCCGCTCATCCGCTATACCCGCTCGGTGCTGCGCCGGCCGGAGAGGCCGCTCGGCAGGAAGAACAGCACGGCGAGGATGACCACGAACGCGATCACGTCCTTGTACGCCGAGGAAAGGTAGCCGGCGCCCATCGCCTCGATCACGCCGAGCAGCAGGCCGCCGAGCACGGCCCCGGGACCGCTGCCCAGGCCGCCGAGAATCGCCGCCGCGAATCCCTTCAGCCCGAGCATCACGCCGACGTCCCACGAAGTGAAGGTGATCGGCGCGACGAGAATCCCGGCCACCGCGCCGAGCGCCGCCGAAAGGCCGAACGAAACGAGCAATACCTGGCGCACGTTGATGCCGGCAAGCTGGGCCGCCAGCCGGTTGTGGGAGGTCGCGAGCAGCGCCTTGCCGAGCAGCGTGCGGCCGAAGAACCAGCTGAGCAGCAGCACGATCACCAGCGTCACTCCCATGACCCAGAGGCTCTGCGGCACCAGCGTCGCCGAGCCCAGGGAAATCGGCACATCGCCCGAGAACGCAGGCACCGCGTGGATGTTCTTGCCCCACAGGATCGAGGCGAGGCCGCGCAGCAGGATCGAGGCGCCGATGGTGATGATGATGAGCGATACCACCGATGCACCGCGCGCCGGCTCGACGGCGAACTTCTCGAGCGCGAGGCCGACCAGCGCGGCGCCGGCCACCGCCGCGCCGATTGCGAGCGGCAGCGGCCAGCCAAGGCCGACGAACGACACCGTCGCCATGCCGCCGATCATCACGAACTCGCCCTGCGCGAAGTTGATGACGTGGCTCGCGTTGTAGATGATCGAGAAGCCGAGCGCGACCAGCGCGTAGATCGCGCCGATCGTCAGCCCGGCAAGCAGGAACTGCAGGAACTGGGCGGACATGCGCGCTCTCCGCCCCCGGTTCCTACGTCACGGGACCAGCGTCCAGTCGCCGTTCTTCACTTCCAGCATGCGGAAGTAGGTGAGGTCGAGGCCCATGTGGTCCTTCGGCGTCATGTTGAAGATGCCGTCGAGACCGACGAAGTCCTTCGTCGCTTCGATCGCGTCGCGCACTTTCGCCTTGTCGGTGGTCTTCGCGCGCCGCATCGCATCCACCGCGAGCATCAGTCCGTCCCAGGCATGCCCGCCGAACGTGGAGATCTCCTGCTTGTAGCGCCCCTCGTACTCCTTGATATACGAGATCGCCACCGGCCGCTGCCGGTCGCCGGCGGGCAGCTTGTCGCCGAGCACCATGGCGGCCGCCGGCAGGCGCACGCCTTCGGCTGCGCCGCCCGAGAGCCGGATGTACTCCTTCGAGGCGACGCCGTGCGACTGATACAGCGGCGCGCGCATGCCGAGCTGGCGGTAATTCTTGGTCACGATCGCCGGGCCCTGGCCGAAGCCTGCGTTCAGCACCGCCTGCACGCTGGCGTTCGCCTTGATCTTGGTGAGTTGCGCAGTCATGTCGGTATCGCCGCCGCCGTAGGTTTCATCGGCGACCACCTGGATGCCGTAGGTGGCGGCGACGTTGAGGCACTGGCCGCGCATCGACTTGTCGAAGCCGCCGCTGCCGGAGATCAGCGCGATGCGCTGGAAGCTGCGGCTGCGCATGTCGAGGAAGATGCGCTCACACGCCATGCGGTCGGTGTGCGGCGTCTTGAACACCCATTTCTTCACCGGCTCGGTGATGACGACCGCGCCGGCAAGCGAAATGAAGGGGATTCCCGCGGATTCGACCAGCGGAACCACCGCCATCGTCTCGCCGGTCGTCGAGCCGCCGACGATCAAGTCCACCTTGTCCTGCTCGATGAGGCGCTTCACGAACGTGCGCGCCTTTTCCGCGTCGCCGGCGGAGTCGTACGCGACCAGCTGCAATTTGCGGCCGAGCACGCCGCCCGAAGCGTTCAGCTTTTCGACATACAGCTCGAGCGTCTTCTGCTCGGGGTCGCCGAGAAAGGCGGCCGGTCCGGTGACCGCCAGGAACGAGCCGATGCGAATCGGCTCCTGTGCCTGCACGGCACCGATCCAGAGCGCAAGCAGTGCCGCAAACCACGTTTTCCTTGCCATGGCGTCCCCTCCTAGAGAACACAAAGTGCAAACGAGAGTAGGCGCGACGGCATGCACGCAACTTGATGCATCTCAAAGTTTGGTGGGTTTTCCGCAGGCTTTGCGACAAGACGACTCTTTGACCTGAGTTAAAAAGCGCCCGGCGCGAACGGCCACAATGTGCACAACCAACCAGGAGACCTCATGTACAAGACCTTGCTGATACCGGTGGATGGCAGGGAGCGCAGCGTGCGCAGCCTCGATATCGGCTGCCGCATTGCAGGCATGTTCGAGTCGCACGTCGTCGGGCTGTTCGTGAAGCCGACGACGTACATTCCGAGCGCGGTCCGCGCCGAAGGCGTGGAAAAGACGCTGATCGAGCTGCAGGAGCGGGTGAACGGACAGGCTGCCCGCGAGGCAAGGGCGCGCTTCGATTCGGTCGTCAAGCCGGCGACGATGCAGCGCGCCGAATGGCGCATCGCCGAGGGCTCGCGCGCAGAGGTCGTCGCAATGCATGCGCGCTACTCCGACCTGCTCGTCGTCAACCAGACCGATGCGGATTCCCACGACGCGACGCATTTCGCCGACGCGGTGCTGCTCACGGTGGGACGGCCGGTGCTGCTGGTTCCGTATGTAGGCGAGTTGCGCAGCTTCGGCCAGAACATCCTGGTCTGCTGGAATGCAAGCCGCGAAGCATCGCGCGCCGTCACGGATGCGCTGCCGCTGTTGCAGCGCGCCGCAAACGTTACGGTCCTGACCGTCAATGGCCAGCCCACGACGTACGGCCATGGCGAGTCGGCGGGCTCGGACATCGCGCTCTATCTCGCACGTCATGGGGTGAAGACGGTGGCGTCGCAGACGGTGTCGGGCTCGGTCGACGTAGGGAGCGTGATCCTGTCGCGTGCATTCGACCTGAGCGCCGACCTGATCGTGATGGGGGCGTACGGCCACTCGCGCGTGCGGGAGATCGTCCTCGGTGGCGCGACGCGCACGCTGCTGCAAAGCATGACGGTGCCGGTGCTGATGTCGCACTAGCAGGCGAGGGGGTCAGGTTCTCTCGGATCTGCCCTAGCGGCAGACGAGCACTGGAATTTTCGAGTGGGTGAGAACCTTGTTCGTCTCGCTACCGAGCAGCAGCCCGGACAGGCCGCGGCGGCCGTGTGAGGCCATGACGATCACGTCGCATTTGCGCGACTGCGCGGTGCGCACGATGCCTCGCCACGGGTGTTCATGGGTGGCGGCGATCGTGCTGCACGGAACGCCAGCGGTCTGCGCCTCGATCTCGGCCAATGCGAGCGCCTTCTTCGCTTCCCGGCCGGCGAGCTCGCGATACTTCTGCGGCGTGATCGGGGGCAGATAGGCGACCGCCTCGCTGTACATTGGCGGCTCGAACGGGGCGATCACGTAGGCCGCAGTCAGTTTCGCGCCGAGCGATTTGGCGAGCCGCACTGCGGTTTTCACGGCTTTGGCCGACAGCTTCGAGCCATCGGTAGCAACCAGGATGTGCTTGTACATGCGGCAAAGGCTATCGCGGTGCTCCCTCCGATCGCTTGACCTGTGTCAAATGCGTCCGCACGCCTTTGCGTACGCTGTCGAGAGAAAGGAGGGCGCTTCGATGTATCACCATCTTCTGATTCCCACCGACGGCTCCGAGCTTGCCGACAAGGCGGTGCGCGAGGGCATTGATTTCGCGCGCTCGGTTGGCGCGCGCGTGACGGCGTTTGTCGCAGTTCCCGAATACCAGATCCCCGGATCGGACGAGGTCCTCGCCCACAAGCGGGTGATTTCGATGCAGGAGCACGAAGAGCGCGCGCAGCGGCAGGCGCGAACCCTCCTCGCCGGAATCGCGAAACGGGCTGCCGACGCCGGTGTGCAGTGCGACAGCGACTATGCGCTGTGCGACCGCCCGCACGAGGCGATCATCGATGCCGCGAAGAAGCACGGCTGCGATCTGATCTTCATGGCATCGCATGGCCGCAGCGGCCTGCAGGAGTTCCTGCACGGCAGCGAAACCAAGCAAGTGCTCGCCCAGTCGACCATCCCGACCCTGGTCGTGCGCTAAAGCACGTGCTCCGCGGCGTCCGGATGCGCGATCGCCTGCAGGCGGCTGCGATCGTGCAGCAGGATGTCGCGCTTCTGCACCGCGATCAGGCCGCCATCGACCAGTTCCCGCAGCAGCCTCGAGAACGTTTCCTTGGTCACGCCGAGCTGCGAGGCGACCAGCGTCTTCGTCACCGGCAGGCGCACACGGGTCGCGCCCTTGGCGAGCGCCACCAGATACGAAGCGATGCGCTGGCGCGCGGTGAGAAGCGTCTCCGCCTCGATCTCCTCGACCAGCTGGTGCATCCGCTCAGCCAGGCTCGCAAGGGCGGTGCGGGCGAACGGTACATCCGACTGCACCAGCGCATCCACCTGCTCTGCCGGAAATACCACCACCAGCGCCTCGCAGAGCGCGACGGCATCGATCGGACTCGGTCGCGGACTGAAGACGAGCGCTTCGCCAAACGTTTCGCCGGGCCCGACCACGCGCAGCAGCTTTTCCTCCTGATGGTCGCCGCGCAGCGTGAGCTTCAGCTGTCCCTGGGCGACGCCAAAAAAGGCGCCCGGGTGCTCGCCCCGGCGCAGGATGGCGGCGCCGCGCTTCAGGCGATGGATCGTCACATGCTCCAGCAGGCGCGCGAGATGGTCGCGTGCGACCGCACGGAACAGCGGCATGTTCACCACGAAGCGCTCGGCGAGCTTGGCCGGAGCCATTTGGGTCGATGCTAGGCAGCCACCCCTCGCCGGGCTTTGAGACAGATCAATGAGCCTGCGTCTAGGGCGCAACGAAGCACGCCCGCTCGTCCAGGGCGGCATGGGCGTCGGCGTCTCGGCGCACCGCCTGGCGGGCGCCGTGGCTCGCGAGGGGTGCGTCGGCACCATCTCCAGCATCGACCTGCGGCGCCACCATGACGACCTGATGCGGGCGCTCGGTCGCAGCCGCGACCGCGAGGCGATCGAGCGCGCCAATCTGGTGGCGCTCGACCGTGAGATTCGCCAGGCGCGCGAGCTCGCGCGCGGAGAGGGATTGATCGCGGTGAATGTAATGCGCGCAGTGTCGCAGTACGCCGCTTACGTCACGCGATCCTGCGAAAGCGGCGCCGACGCGCTCATCGTTGGCGCCGGCCTCGCGCTCGATCTGCCGGAGCTCACCGAGCGCTGGCCGGAAGTCGCCCTGGTGCCGATCGTCTCCGAAGCGCGTGCCGCCGCGCTCATCGCCCGCCGCTGGATGCGGCGTGGCCGCGTGCCCGATGCTTTCGTCATCGAGCATCCGCGTTATGCTGGCGGGCACCTCGGCGCCTCGCGTGTGGAAGAGGTAGGCGATCCGCGATTCGACTTCGCCCGGGTGCTGCCGGAGATCCGCAGCGCGCTGCAATCGCTCGGGCTCGACGCCGATCGCATCCCGCTGATCGTCGCCGGCGGCATCAACAGCCCGGCGCGCGTCGCGCAGGCGCTCGCTGCCGGCGCATCGGCGGTGCAGCTCGGGACTCCATTTGCAGTGGCGGAAGAAGGCGACGCGCATCCGCAATTCAAGCGTGTGCTGGCCGAGGCGACGCCGCAGGACATCGTGGTTTTCATGAGCGTGGCCGGACTTCCTGCGCGCGCGGTGCGCACGCCATGGCTCGCCCGCTACCTCGAGCGCGAAGCGACCCTGCAGCGACGCGCCAAGCCGCGGCGGCAATGCACCCTCGGATGGGATTGCCTCGCCCAGTGCGGATTGCGCGATGGACTTCCGCGCGCCGGACAGTTCTGCATCGACCACCATCTTGCCGCTGCGCTGCGCGGCGACGTCGAGCACGGTCTTTTCTTCCGCGGATCGGAGCCGCTGCCGTTCGGTCCGGCCATCCGGCCGGTGCGCGATCTGGTGCAGCACCTTCTGGCATGATCGGCGGGTGGATCCTGCCGCTTACCTCCTCGCCAAGGCGCTGCACGTTGGCTGTGCTGCGCTGAGCATCTGCGGGTTTGCCGCGCGCGGCGCGCTGATGCTCGCCGACTCGCCGCTCCTTGCGGCGAAATCGGTGCGTATCGTCCCCCACATCGTCGATACGCTGCTTCTCGCAAGCGCGATCTGGCTTGCGTGGAGCCTGGGCGTCGGGCCGTCGTCGCAGGGTTGGATCCTGGCGAAGATCGTCGGCCTGGTCGCATACATCGCACTCGGCGTGATTGCGCTTCGTCGCGGACGTACGAAAGGCGTACGCACCGCTGCGCTCGTCGCAGCGCTGGCAACCGCCGGGTACATCGTCGCTGTGGCGCTCACGCGCGATCCGCGCGGACCGCTCGCCTGGCTGCCGGGCTAGGAAAGGAGGTCAGGCGGAAGCGGCGCGCACCTCGTGCACGTCGGTGAGACCTTCAAGGCATTTTTCGATGCCATCCTGCCGCAGCGTGCGCATGCCCTCGCGAATCCCCACCGTGCGCAATTCGTCGGCGCCGGCGCTGCGGCGGATGAGCGGGCGCACCGCCGGTGAGTTGACGAGCAGCTCGTGGATGCCGAGGCGTCCCGAGTAGCCGCTCCCGCTGCAGCGATCGCAGCCGGGTGCGCGCGCGAGCATCGGCGCGCCGGAATAGCGCTTGCGCCAGTCCTCCAGGATGGCATCCGGAGAAAGCTCGGTCTCGGTGCAGTATTCGACCGCGAGGTCCTGCAGGTCGGCGGGCGACACCGGCTCGATCACTTTGCACTTCGCGCACAGCTTGCGCACCAGTCGCTGCGCGAGGATGCCGAGCATGGAGTCGGCGAAGTTGAACGGCTGCATGCCCATGTCGAGCAGGCGCACGACGCTTTCGGGGGCGCTGTTGGTATGCAGCGTCGAGAAGACCAGGTGGCCGGTGAGGGACGCTTCGATCCCGATGCGCGCGGTTTCCTCGTCGCGCATTTCGCCGACCATGATCACGTCCGGGTCGGCGCGCAGGAACGAGCGCATCGCGGCAGCGAACGTCCAGCCGATCTTCGCGTGCACCTGCACCTGGCGCAGGCCCGCCTGCTGGATCTCGACCGGATCCTCCGCGGTCCAGATCTTCTGGTCCGGCGTGTTGATGTAGGCGAGGAGCGAGTGCAGCGTGGTCGTCTTGCCGGAGCCGGTCGGTCCGCAGACGAGCAGAATGCCGTACGGACGCGCGACGATCGTCTTCAGCGCCGCCAGCACCGGCGGGCGCAGCCCGAGCTGCTCCATGGGCGTTGCACCGCCCCCCGGCAGCAGGCGCAGCACCGCGTCCTCGAGGCCCTCGGTGGTAGGGATCGTCGCCAGGCGCAGCTCGAGCTTCGCCGGCCCGAAGTTCTGGAACAGGATCTTGCCGTCCTGCGCGCGCCGCTTCTCCGAGATGTCCAGGCTCGCCATGATCTTCACGCGCGAGATCAGCGCCGCGCGGTAGCTCGCGGGAAGCGTCAGGTACTCGCGCAGCGCGCCGTCCTGGCGAAAGCGGATGCGCACCGGCTTCTTGCCCGGATACGACTCGATGTGGATGTCGGATGCGCGCACGTCGTACGCATCGAGCACCATCTTGTTCACCAGCCGCACCAGTACGCTGTCGGTCTCGCGCACCTGGTCTTCGTCGAGGTCCTGCGACTCCATCGTGGTGTCGAGCTCGGCGGCGAGCTCTTCGATCTTCACCGACGAGGTCGAAATCCCGTAGTGCCGCTGCAGTGCTTCGCGCAATTCGGCGCTGGCGGCCATCACCGGTGCGATCGGCATGCCGGACAGGAAGCGAATCCGATCGAGCGGGATCGGGTCGAGCGGGTTCTCCACCGCAAGCACCAGCGCGCGGCCGTCGATGCAAAGCGGCAGCACGTTGTATTCGTTGGCGACCGCCGCCGGCACGATCTTGAGCACCGATGCCTCGACCTCGTACTTGCTCAGGTCGACGAACGGAATGCCGAGCTGCTGCGTCAACGTGCGCTTCAGGTCCTCGCGCGTGATGAGGCCGAGGTCGACCAGGATTTCGCCGAGCGGCTTGCCGCGATGCTGCTTCTGCCGGGTAAGCGCTTCCTCGAGCTGGTTCTCGTTGATCAGGTTCATCGCCACCAGCGCTTCGCCGAGGCGCATCACCGGCATCTGGCGCTGCCGCTCGATGGCGGCGGCGAGGTCGGCGCGGCTGATGATCTGCTCGCGCGTCAGGTAATCGCCCAGCTTGCGGCTGCGCCGCGCCGCCTGCTGCTCGATGGCGCTCGTGATCTGGCGCGGCGTGACCGTCTGCTCGGAGATGAGCAGGTCGCCGATGCGGCGGCCGATCTGCTTGCGCTTGATCGCTTCCGTCGGGATGAAAAGGCGGGTCACTCCCTCGCCGTTGCCGTCGACGTAGAGGAACATGCCCAGCGAATGCGTATCGAACCCGAGCGTCTCTCCCTCGAGCACCTGGTCGTTGGCAAGCGTGATCCGGAAGGTCTGCGGCTCGGGCGGCGTCTCGGGCAGGCCGGTCTGCTCTTCGATCAGCGAGCGGCGGCGGCGCAGCGTCACCGGCCGCGTCAGACGCAGATCGAGAATTTCGCGCGGCTCGACTTCCATCAGGTCGCCGCCCTGCGGGCGCATCTCGAAGACTCCCTCGAGCGGATGGAACCGCGTGAGGGCTCCGGTGAGTTTCCTGCCGTCGCGCAGCAGCGCTACTGCCGGCTCCTCGCCGCCGCTCGCTTCGCCATCGACCGTCTCGTAGTAGGGCGGATCGGGCCACTGCACGATCTTGTCGATCGCTGCCGCACGGGTGGACGCCGCCACCGCCGAGGAAGGAGATGCTGCTTGCGTGCGCGCCGACGTTTTTGCCATGTCGCTCGGGAAGGTTGGGCTAAAATCGCGGCTCCCTCCGCCGCGCCTCGAACGATAAATTCTAATGGAAAAACTCGCCGCACCCTGGAAACTCCGGATGCGGCGCGGCGCTTTGCTCGCGCTCATCGTGCCGGCGTGCGCGCTTGCGCAACCGGCAAAAGCGCCGGCCGGCAAGGCGCCTGCC